>JAHDBB010000068.1 GCA_020630635.1 Chitinophagales bacterium | reverse complement strand
ATCAATCAATTATTCCTAGTCTAGATCCTTTTCCTTTTTGTAAATAATCACTAATGTAGTTAGAAAATATGATTAATGTTTATCACTGCGATCAACTATCTTATTTAATACCAAAGCTATTAGAAAGGATATAAAGTATTCGAGGAGTTTTCTGAATGTCTACCTTTTCTTTGTGAAAGCATATAGATGGTTTTTAATTTGATTTTAGACGGTGTAGAGTTGCTTGAAAAACTTCCTTGTAGGTTTTACTGACTGTTAGTTGTTTTTCTTTTTCTTGGTAAGTAATGAACACACTATCTTTATCGAAGTAGTCTATTTTATTTAGACTAATGGCGTGGGATCTGTGAATTCTGAGTAAATGCAAACTATTAAGTTGTTCGAGGAGTTTACTTAAATTTATAGTGACAGTGAGTTTGTAGCCATCAGTGATAATCATGGAATATACACCGTCTGCTTCAATCCATAGTATATCATTTATGTCGATTCGACGATGTCTATCTTTTTCTTTAATGAAAAAATGATTTTCTTTTAGAAAGACTTGATCATTGGGCTCATTGGACTTACTTAAAGAATGGTAGATATTTGCTTTCATTTTTTTAGTAAAATTGCGAAGTGCTATGTTTATTGCTATTTGAAGTTGCGCTTCATGACAAGGTTTGATAAGGTAATAAGCTGGTTCTACTTCACTAGCTCTCTCTTCAAAGTGGGTACCAACTTGAGCTGTTAAAAATATAATAGGAACTTTTTCTAATCGGTTAAGTTCATTGGCTATTTCTATACCATCTTTGGGACTGTCTTCTAATTTTATATCACAAATAACGAGATCAGGAATTTTCCGTCTGAAAGCTTTAATGGCATCATTGCTATTTGACACATTATCTGTGATCAAGTAGCCGAAATCAAGTAATTGTTCTTCTAATTCCTGTGCTTGTATTAAGTTGTCTTCTATGATTAAAATCTTTAATATACTCATATTATATTTTTTTGTCATTGAATTCTAACTCAAAACAAAGACCTGATTCGTTTTTAAAATTCATTGATCCTTTTAATTGGTTGCTTATAGTATTGATCAATTTTAAACCTAGTGTTTCACTTGATGAAAGATCCATCTGTACAGGCATCCCTACACCATTGTCTCTGTAAGTTAATCTGTATTGATCTGTACTGTTTAGAGGTGAAAAGGAGATATCGATTAAAGGTTTTTTATGATTCTTAAAGGCATATTTAAATGAGTTCGTTACTAATTCATTAATAATTAAACCTATGTAAACTGCTGTTTCTGCTTCTATGTAGGCATTTTCTGCTTGAATATTGATTAGAGGTTTCTGACCTATACTTGGAAAAGTCTGAGATAGTTTATCACAAAGTTCTCCAATATAATCACCCATATTAATAAAATGATCATTACCTATGTATAGCTTTCTATGAATTAAAGACATTGCTTCAATTCTCATTTGTCCTTCTTTAATCGCATTTTTAGTTTCATCATTTTTCGCACGACGCCCTTGCATTTTCATAAGACTTGAAACTACTGCTAAATTATTTTTTACTCGATGACTGAGTTCTTCATGTAGTAGTTCTATCTTTTCATTTTTTTCTTTTAGGATAAGGTTATTTTTTTCTATCTCAGTATTTTTTGTTTCTAATAAAGAATAATAAGCTTTTAGTTTTTTTGCATATAATTGTCTTCGGTAGCCCCAAAAACCTACTAAAGAAAGTAAGATGAATAATCCTCCTATCATTAGGATATTTCTATCTGCTCTTGCTTTTTGAAGATCTTTCTCCTGCCTCAGCAATATATTTTCCTTTTCTTTTCTTTCAAGCTGATATTTACTTTCTATTTTTTTTGCTTCAACTTCTTTCCGTTGGAAATAAAAAGAGTCCGCATATACAAATGTAGAATCAAGAGATGTTTTCCCTTCTATATAATTCCCATTACAAAAAAGTATTTTTGATTTAATCCCATAAAATGAATAGAAAGCCTCAAAATCCTGTACAAAAGGTAAATACTTTTCTGTTTTTTCTAGCCATTGATATGCTTCTATACAATTCCCTAAATCATATTCGATGACTGATAATATGTTGTAATAGCTAAAAAACTGAGTATTGTTTTTCACATACTTTAACCCTTCATTTAAATACTTTTTTGCACCTGAAAAGTTTTCCCTTTTATATTCAATCGAGCTAATATTATAGAGACTCGCAGCCATTGAATATAAATCAGGTTCTTTTTTTGCTAGTTCATAGGACTGCTTATATAATGAAATAGATCTATCATAGTCTAAGTTTATTTTATGAGCAATTGCCTCTTTTTCTAAAAGAAGTTTTTCGAGTCTATCATCTGTAATTCCCACTACAGTTCTTGCTAACTTGACATACTGGAATACCTTTTTAGGTTCTTTTAAACTAGAGTATATACCTGCTACATTAGCAAGACTTAATGCACTTCCATATTTATCTCCAAGGTGTTCCTCTAGTTTTGAAGACTTTAAATACAAATCTATTGATTTATCGTATTCTTCCGTTAAATCATACAGTAGTCCCATTTGATGATATAAAACAGCTAAAAAGGCAGTATCCTGTTTTATACTTCCTATGGAGTCAGCTTGGTTATAGTAGTATTTAGCTTTATCAAAAGCTAGTTTTTTTCGTTTTATATCTCCTGCTAGTCTTAGACATGACTGATAGTTTGATTCATTCGGTGTTTCATTGATGCAAATTTTTACATATTTAAAAGCTTTATCATATTTTCCTTGTTTACTATAAATTGAAGATAGGGTTGTCGCCGCTTTTTGTAAGCCAGATTTATATTCTAATTCACGAGATACTAAAATTGATTTATTAAGGAAATGAATTGCTGTATCTAAGTCATTTCTATAAGTATGTTTAACAATATTGTAATATGCTACTGCTAAACTTGAATCATAAGGCTCTTGTTCTAAAATAAGAGCCTTATTAATAAGACTATCTAAATTTTTACCAATCAAACTCAAAGGCAATAGTATAGAAATTATAAGGATTGTTTTTTTTATAATTTTAATCATAGTAAGCCAAGGTATATTTTGGGTATTAATAATTTCTTGAAAATTAATAATTGGAGTATTAGGTTTTAGTTATATTTTCTAGAAAGCTTTATTTTCTTTCTATAAGGAGTTAACCTTTTTGTGAATGCTCTTTAGTACATTCCTATAAAGCTTATACTTTTAAAACATTTTCAATTGTTGATTGGAGTGAAGAATGCTAACTTATATTTTTAGTATTAACAGAAGTTCATTTTTATTAAAAAGGGATAAGTAAAGGTTTTCTCTTATCTAGTGTATTCATTGTTGATTTAAAGGTAAACAATATATAGACAAATCAGTATTTTTTGTTACAAAAAAGCCCCTGAGCGATTAACTCAGAGGCTTGGAACGATTTTTTGGAATTATGCTATAACTTTACGAAGCGAGCAGTTTCCATCGTTTTATCTTCTGAGAAGACATTTAGATAGTAGATTCCGCTTTGTAAATTATTGACAGATAATTCTATTTCTAGTTCGTTTGTATTCAATTCTTGTAGTACTCGACCATTGATATCGAGGATTCTTATTGTTCTAATTTGTTCACTTGTAAATGTAACTGTAAGTTTTTCCTTAGTTGGATTAGGGAATAATTTCATTACGTTACTAAAGTTCAAGTCTTGGTTATTATCAACTCTAGGAGTTGCAAAACTATTAGGCATTGTAAAATAATAATTTCCTGACCAGGCAGTCCAACCACCCGTACATTTAGTCTTGATCTTATATTTATACTCTTGACCTGCAATCAGACCAGTTTCTGTCTTAGAGTTTAATGAAAGGCTTGTATACTCTGTCCAAGGTGTCGTGTTTGATGAAAGCTTGTATTTCATTTTATACTTAAGATCATCGGTATGCGCTGACCATGAGATTGTTGCTTCGGTACTACTAAGCGTATTCACATTAGTGCTAAGTGGTAGATCACAAATTTCTGATGAAGTTGTGAATGTATAGGTTGGAGACCAAACAGAATTTGACGCTGCACATAAAGATTTTAATTGATATTGATAAGTCGTATTCAGTTGCAAATCGTTTAGAAAACGGAACGTTTCATCTACTGCTGTTAATTTTTCAGTCCAACTTCCTCCAAGCTCTCTGTAACGAATTCTATATCGTTCAGCACTAATAACAGCATTCCAATTTAGCTTGACAACGTTACCACTTATAATTGTAACAGTAGTGGGAACAGGAATTTCACAGGATGCTTCTATTGTAGTACATAGTGAAAATTCAGACGTATTATCAACTGCTGTTGCAGTAGCTGTAATTTCTACTCCACTTGAAAAATTTCCTAATAAGCTCCAGTTTCCAGAAGCATCAGCAATTGTAGTACCTAGTAAATGACGACCTTGACATGGAGAATTAGGACAATCAGTATCGTCTGTAGTAAATACTTCAATCAAATTTCCAACTTGGGCTGTTCCCGAAATACCATTTAAATTAGCTGTATTAATTATTGGAATATCTACATTATTATTAGCCCCATTTGTAACAGCTATTCCTCCACTTTGATTACAGTAAATAGCGTTTTCAGAAATATGCCATTCAGTACTTGGTGAATCGTAAGCCCAAACACCATAAATACCATTGTTCGCTATTTTATTATTATAGATGAACATATTCGTAACAGAAACAGTTGGTTGTTTATCAATTCCACTATTCGTATTTCCAAAATTAAGTGCTCCACTTGGGTCTGTACCAATGTTATTATTAAGTATTTGGTAATTAGAATCTGTATAACCATAATCACCGATACCTATTCCAGCAGCACCACTAGCACTAATTGTATTATTATCGATCAAAATACCATCTACACCTCTAGTACGAATACAATGAGCAGTCATTCCCTTTGATATTGTAGCCATTTCATCTACACCAAAATTATTATTTTTGATAATTCCATTATTCGCTTGATTTACAAAAATTCCAAATAAGCAATTATAAATGGTATTACCTTTTGTATCGTCTCCTATAATAAAATTGTCACCAGCAGCCCAAATACCGCTCTTCTGAAAATTCTTTATTGTCATACCATATAATTCACAATCATTTCCTAACAAAACGATACCTTCATCGTTAACTCCTGCATTGATTCCGTCTAATACAATCGTACCTATGTTAAAATTAGGTTGAGTACTAGCATCAATGATTGTTCCTCCGTCTGTTAGATTAGGTAATTGAGAGTTAACATAAATAATATGAGGACCAATTCCTGGTATTTGAAACGTAATGACATCTGTTCCAGGATTATCATTTGCACAAATCATTGCTTCTCTTAATGAACCAGGTCCTGAATCATTGGTATTGGTAACTATTGTACAAGAAAAGGTTTCTACACTTTCACAATAAACATCGTTACCACAACTATTTGTTGTTGTCAGACAAACATTATAATTACCATATGTTGAATAATTATGTGAAGAATTTGTATTTGTACTCGTTGTTCCATCTCCAAAATCCCAAGAATATGTTGTGCCATTTGTGGATGTATTGACAAGATCTACCGAAGAGTTATTGATCGTATAAGTAAATGAAGATGCAGGGTTAGAACCTGTATTATTCAAACTAACATTTTCAACTGCGGTACATCCTACTACATCTGTTAATGTAACACTATAACTTCCTGCACTCAATCCATCTATTTGAAGTATGTTGTCATTTGCGGCATGTGTTAGCATTCCACCATTCCACGCTACAGTCACTGCTTGAGTATTAGACATTATCATTGTGATTTGTCCATCTGAATTTGAGCAATTTTCATCAGTAGTACTTATACTGCTTGGTGTACTATCATCACTGATTGATATAGTAATTGAATTGGAAACCGAAGTACATTCGTTACAGTCTGTAACGGTAACTTCATAAACTCCAGCTTGACTAACTTGAATAGCTTGAGTGGTTTCACCCGTACTCCAATTGTAGGTATATCCTGATTCTGCTGTTAATTGTATACTACCTCCTGAACAAATGGTAGTTGAGCCATTTGCAGTAATCGTATTTGTATAAGTAGAACAAGCGACACCATTACTTGGCATATATTCGGCAATATAAGGTGCATATGTTCCCGTTGTAGTGATACCTCCAAATGTAATTCCACCGACACCAGTACCACCTACGACTACATTACCATTTGAAGTGAGGTCAAGTTTTTGTCCAAAAACATTTCCAGTAGCTTCTATGGATTCCACCCAAAGCTCATTACCACTACCATCTAAACCTAGAATAAATAAATTTGTATTAGTGCCAGTAGGGCTTACTGAAAGTGAGCCAAAATCAACACTTCCATAGTGGTTGCCTGCAACAAAAATGCTTGTTCCATCACCTGTTATATCATTACCATCATCTGTTCCAATATTTCCATAACCTTTTCCCCAAACCTCATTACCATTGCTATCATACTTTAAAACGATAGCATCTTTATAGCCGTTATGTATAATTGTACTGCCAGCAAAGTTTAAGTTATTTTCAAGCATTGAACCAGATAAATAAACACCAACTCCAGAAGAGTAAACCTCCCAAAGTTGTACTTGAGAACCATTGTTGACATCTCTTGCCCATCCAAAACTCCCAGTTGCTGCATCGTACTGAACAATATAACCAACTTCGGGCGAACCATTTGCTGATAAGGTTGTGCTTGTTCCATCAAAACTCATATCAGAACGATAATAGCCACTCATATATATTTTCCCAAAAGCATCAATATCAAAACCTAATATCCAATCGAAGTCTGTTCCTCCTATTTTCTTTGCCCAATTAAAATTACCACTTGTTTTGTCTAGGGCTGTTAAGAAAATATCATTACCGCCTGTCATGGATAATGTTGTACTGCCAAATCTAGTGCTTCCATCAAATCGACCAACTACAAAAACTTCATTTTGATAGACTTGTAAACGCACTCCTGCATCAGTATTGTTTGTTCCAGAAAGGTTTTCACCATGAACCAACCATGTATTACTCGCAGATGTTGTAGTACCTGTTGGATCAAGTTTGGCTACATAAAAATCAGGTCGTGCTCCTCCTTGTCCTGCCGAAGGTTGATGATATCCATTTAACGTTGTACCTCCAATGTTAATCTGTACATAAAATTGCCCTGTGATATAAATATAACCATCGGAATCTACGTATATTTCACCAGGGTAAGTTTCTTCCCTATCTGGAGTGCCATGTCTTTGCATCCAAGCTAGACTTCCATTTGAATTAAATTTAGCAATGAATAAATCATAAATATTAGGTCCTTGCGATGTTATAGATTGACCACCTATTGTAATCGTTCCTCTAAAATGACCCAATACATAAGTCTCATCATTAGACGTTGTATAGATATCTGAAAAAATTGCACTTGCTGAACCTGATTCATTAAATTGATCTGCCCATACCCAAGAAGCCGCTGCACCTGAACTTCCTCCGCTCCCTACAGTGATATAACCAGTCTTCGTTTCATTATCTGTACCTGTACCATTACTCACGGTTAAACTCACAGCATACGTTCCTGCAACATTATAAACTATTGTCGGGTTTTGATTATTGGATGAAGATGGACTTCCTCCAGTAAATGTCCATGACCATGAGCTAGGAGCGTTGGTCGATAAATCTGTAAACTGTATGGATTGACCAATACAAATATCAGTAGTTGCTGCTGAAAAATTTGCCACGGGGGAATTCGTTGAATTTGAAATAACGGTAATGGCTACACTTTGCGTATTATCGGTTTCGTCAGTTTCATTTTCAGTATTATTTGCATCTGCATAAAAGATTAAAAAGTAATTCCCCGTACTTGTACCATTGGGAATGGTGAACGTACCTGTATGGTTGCTACTTGTATTTCCTGCTAATCCTGAAATATTAGAAGCTGTAGATAATAATTCTACATCACTTGGATCATAGCTTAAGTCTGTAGAAAGGTAGCATTTGAATGTACTATTACTAGAAGCTGTACTTTGTATATTCGCAATTGTATAGCTAATAATTTCACTACCTCCTATCATAATTGTCGTATTTGATACGGTGGCATTTTGTACTACAAGATTGGATAAACTACTTCCTGAAACAGTAATAGGAATACTGACTTCATTATTGTTTTCATCCGTTTCTGTTACTACATTATCACCATCGGTGACAAGAACGAGGTAATAACTTCCTGAACTTGTATTTGCTGGAATCGTAATATTCGTTGTATGGCTACTGCTACTCATATTGGCTATACCACTTACATATTGGCAACCAATTTCTATATCACTAACATCGTAATTGCTATCTGTAGATAAATAAAAATAGGTCTTTTGATTAGTAGCGGCAGAGTTGCCTGTATTTTCTAAAGTGAACGATAAGGTACTTGTTGCTCCTGCTGAAAAGTTGTTGCCTGCAATTGCTTGCGATACAAAACTTAGATCAACGGTAGCTGTACCTACTGTAATATTATGTGAGAGGCGATTGCCTTCTGCATCATAATTGTAACTCTCTATTGTACCGTCATTGTATTCTACTTGAATTAGACGGTTGAGGTTGTCGTATTGGTAGTTGGTTTGGGCAAATGTTTTCAATGAAATAAAAACTATAATATAAAAAATATATTTTTTCATGACTTTCTGTTTTAAATTAATTATTCTGGCTTAAAGAAGGGACACATATTATCTCTATCCAATGTTTTTCTGTAGGCTGGACTATACTTATGATCATATTCATATCCATTAGAAGAATTATCACTTTGAATACATGCTTTTGGAATCTCTCCACAAAAATCCATTGTACTGACTTCCAAGCTCATGCCAGCACCAGCAATATTATTAACAAGACACATATCAGCACCTGCATAAGCAGTTTGGGCTACTAGTTGACGTGTTTCGGGATTAATTTGATCTGTTAATCCAAATTTTACAGTTGCAAAGCTATATTCTGCACTTACATTTGTCGTCAGACCAGGAATTTCGCATATATTATTTACAAAATAAGTTGTCCCTCCAATACTACCTCCTGCACACATATCAATAGAGTTAGTTCCTCCTCCAGTAAAATTACAAATCCAAGCTTGGTTCCCATATTGGTCTACTACGTAACTCCCACCAGTTGATGCAGTAGCAAATCCACCTTGAATCTCCCCTTGAAAATCAGTACTCCAAGCCCCAATCCTATCTAATCCATTTGGATCAATTCCAGTTATCGGATTTCCATTCGCATAATTATACAAATTCGTATGCCAAATAGGATCTTCACTCAAAAAGCGACCGATATAACTATCATAATACCTTGCACGCATAAAGTAGATATCATCTGTCTCACATTGTACGCCGTGCATGCCTACATAACGAAAAAGATTACTATCTCCAGAAGGCTCTTGTACTCCTGCGTTTTCACCATAAGCGCCGTAAGCATATTGATGTGTGATCGCTGCACTCGCATTGGTCATTGCAACTGTACTCCCACGATAGTCACCATGATAATAGTGAGTTGTAGTTGCATCTGCTCCTATACGACTGATCAAACTTAAGCCATACACATAGTAATGTTGAGGGCTTCCATTGCTACTTTGTTCCATCAAAACCTTACTCATACCTAGTATATCTAGGACAAAACGAGTGCTTGTTCCATTTACTGTTTTAGCACGTCGATGACCTAGAGCATCGTAAGTATATGAAGCTGTCAAATCTCCACTAACACTTGTTAATCGTTCGTAGTCATCGAAGGTGTAGGTATAGGTATTTCCTTTTGTTTGAGCAGTACCATCAGCCTTGAAAGAAAAATTGGTAGTGCCTGCTGTTTGGATTCTATTATCACTACTATAAGAATAGGCTGTAGAAGCAGTGGCAAGTGGAGCCATTGTCATAGGTTCTACCGCTGACTCTTGTGTGATATTTCCAAAGGGATCAAAGGTTCTGTTATAGCTTGCAATGATATCACTATTTGCCTTACGCCATATTTGGCTTGTATTACGAGCAGCACCATCATATGTGTATGAACAGTAAGTACCATTCGGATAACTAACTTGAGCTAGCAAGCCATCATCTCGATAAGTATAGCTTGTAGTGTTATTATTCCAATCAGAAACAGTATGCAACAGATTATCATTATAATAGGTGTAGGATACTACTTTATTTCCTGGATAAACAATCGTTTTTATATTTCCATCTTTGAAATAGGTATATCCCACAATATTATTATAGATGTCCTTTGTCTGAGTAATCCTGTTTATATTGTCATAATAAAATTCAATCGTACCATTGCTGTTTTGAATTGTTTTTACATTATCCCTAGCATCATAGGTGTAAACAATATTATCATTAGGAGAACTGATCGAAGATAGCCGCTTTTGAGTATCGTAGTTATTCGTAAATGTTGCGCCTTTCGGATCAGTGTGAGATTCTAATCGACCATCATCATAATAGGTATACTCATCATCATGTCCTTCGAAGGAAGTTCCCATATGAAAGTCATTATTGGGATCATAAGTCATATTAGTAGAGAAACCTTTAGCATTTGTAATCTGCGTTAGGTTATCATTATCATCGTACTGATAGGCATTGGTATAGGCTCCCGCAAAATTGGTCGATAATAAATTATCATTTGCATCGAATGTGTAAGTCGTTGCTTGTCCGTTAGGATTCATTGTTTGCACTACTCGACTTGCTAAATCGTAATTGGCAGAAGTAGAAATTCCTTCAGCAGGAATAGCAGTAGTTGTTACATTTCCATAGTTATCATATCCAAATGTAGTAACTAGATTTTCTGGATTCGTAACTTGTGTCACCAATCCATTCGATTGTCTTGAATATGAAGTCGTCCCTCTCCACGAAGTAACACCATTTAGGTTACCATTACCATCGTAAGAGTTTGTCCACTGCTTTCCTTCGGGGTTTGTATATGACACCATATCATTAGTCCCATTATAAGTGTATGAATGGGAAATACTATAAGGTAAATTCATTTGTAATAAATTCCCTTTTCCGTCATAGGAATATGATAGTGATCCACTAATTGAAGATGGATTCATAGAAGTAGGTTTTGTAGGTTGGTCAGAAATACCATAAGCTACAGTAGTTGAACTTGAAGGCGTTGTAATAGAAGTTGGGACAGCATTTGAATTGTAATTAGTCGTAACAGTACCATAGCCATTAGTATTACTAGTTGCTACAACGCTTGAACCTGATGAACCATGAGAAAATGTGCGACTAAAAGTCGTAAGGTTTCCACCATTAGTTTGTGTACTTGCCAATTTACGTTTTTGATAATCATTGGTGATCACGTTTCCTTTTGGTAAGGTAATTTGATTCATCAAATGAGCATCACAATCATCATTGGGATATCCGTAAATAGTATTATCTCCTTTAGCATTTGTAAAACTTGTCATGTATGTTTCACCGTCTGCTCCTGTCGAATAATTATAATAAATGCTACGATTTATTGGATCGCTAATCCGTTGGATACGGTCAGAGTTTGAATGATAATAGAAAAATAATTTTCTACCAGCCGTACCTGTGACAGACTTCAATCGTTGCATGTTTGTTTGAGAAGCATTTTCATAAGATAAAGTAACAGTGTTATTATTTCTATCTTGAATTCGGACCAGTTTATATAACTGAGAACCAAAAGTATTGGTATGGTTTACTTTTTCGTAAGTAAATTTAACTTGACTTTTGGTTGTAAGGGTGAAAATAGTTCCTGTTATTTTTTCCAAATCAGAATAGACACCTGCGGTTTCTGGACTATAACTATTTCCTTCTTTTTCAAAAACATGGATTGTTCCATTTGGAAGCATTTGTACAACACGATCATCAGCAGTTTGGGAACCACTAATTTCCATAATGTAGGAGTTATAGGTATGACTCCATCCTGCTCCGAGTGGTTGCATACGAAAAAATTCTTTAGGTAAATCACCTAAATAGGAGTTATAGGTATGACCAAAATTGAGTGGTAGTCCAATACTATTGATTGCAAAACTTGTTTTGGTATAAAAGTTAAAATTTCCACTATGGCTACCTGATGCTTGTGCAAAATTATTTGGTGTATAATTACCTGGTTCATAAAAGTCATTAATACTTACAGCAGGTACTCCATATATCTGTAGTGCATTATAGAGCATAACGAAAGCTTCGGCTCTAAGAGCCAAATCATCAGGTCGAAAAGTAACACCATTATTACCATCTCCACTTATGATACCATCATTATATGCCCTCACGATATACTCATAGTCATCAGTTGAGCTATCAACATCTGAAAATGGTTCTGCACCTAATGGAGCATCCATATCTACATCAAATGTTTCTAGTATCGCTTTGACTAAATATTTACGAGCAATTCCGTTACCTCTATAAAAGTTAAAAGCATTTCGATCAAAAGGAGTTATACAGTCACCATTGAACTCTAAATAGGACAGTGTTTTAGCATAATAATAATCCCAAAGAGCTGTATTTTGTAAATCATTAAAAGGAGAGGGATAATTATGAATTGTACCTTGAACATATCCATTTAACTCTAAATCAATTGCGAAATAAAGCATCTTTGCCAATTCTGCTCTATTTAATGGATTTGTCGGTTCTGCGATACCATCATCATCAATGATGCCTTGATTACATAATTCTGTTGCTGCTGTAGAAGCCCAAGGGGTTTGGGTATCTACGTCTGAATAAGTACATGAACCACCTGTGTTGTTTAGTGTTGTAAAGCTTCTATTATCTGTCGTGTTTCCAAAATAGCTTTCATTAGAATATAACGATTGTATCGTTCTTCCATTATCTATAGCGAGTGTTTTTGCTGATCTGACTCTCCAGAAATAAGTTGTGTTATTATTTAATTGATTTGCTGTTGTTAGGTTATAATTTGTTGTATTACCTATATTTTGATCAAACTCAAAACCTGCTGACCAAGTATTAACATCATTAATTTGAAGATGATACTCATCTGCAGTTGAAGATGTCCAAGAAAAACTTGGAGTTATGCTAACATTAGTAACTCCATTTATAGGAGATGTTAATGTTGGAGTTGGCAAAAAGTCAGCATAAATACGATATGGTTTGTTAGTAGCAGAATTATCCTGAATAGCTACTTTTATATAATACTCGCCTGGTTCTACATCTAAATTTTCATAAAATTCATTAACTCCTAAACCATTGTCATTTCCTGGATTTCCATCGGGGTTAGTATATCTTGTAGGAACAATGGAATTAGTACTACTATTGGGGTTTGATAAACTCAAAATGCTATTATCAAATAATCTAAATTGTACGTTAAAGTCATTAAAAACATCTATAGATATTGTTAATGCACCTTCTTCGGGAACCGTTACTTTAAACCAATCTTGATCTGTATCATCTAATATAATATCATTTGCGAAACTATTGAGTATTAGTGTATTTGCTCCATTTGGAAGATCGTCTGATTCGGAATTTGCATTTATAGTTATAGACTTAGAAGTAGTACTACTTGCAGCTCCGTTTGCATCAAATGTTGTCGCATATATCGTATATGTTCCTGCGCTTGACCAATTAAATGTAGCATTGGGACTACCTCCCGAAGAGCTATACCAGCTTGAAATATACGTAGAAGAGCCTCCTGGATAATTTGAACCTGTTGATGTAGCATGTACTTTTACATTATCACCATCTGCGTCTATTCCTGTTGTCAAGGACACTGTTACATTTTGACCGACTGTTGCTGTAGATGGGGCGCTTATGCTTGGACTACTTGGAGCCGTATTATTTGCATTTATAGTTATAGACCTAGAAGTAGTACTACTTGCAGCTCCGTTTGCATCAAATGTTGTCGCATATATCGTATATGTTCCTGCGCTTGACCAATTAAATGTAGCATTGGGACTACCTCCCGAAGAGCTATACCAGCTTGAAATATACGTAGAAGAGCCTCCTGGATAATTTGAACCTGTTGATGTAGCATGTACTTTTACATTATCACCATCTGCGTCTATTCCTGTTGTCAAGGACACTGTTACATTTTGACCGACTGTTGCTGTAGATGGGGCGCTTATGCTTGGACTACTTGGAGCCGTATTATTTGCATTTATAGTTATAGACCTAGAAGTAGTACTACTTGCAGCTCCGTTTGCATCAAATGTTGTCGCATATATCGTATATGTTCCTGCGCTTGACCAATTAAATGTAGCATTGGGACTACCTCCCGAAGAGCTATACCAGCTTGAAATATACGTAGAAGAGCCTCCTGGATAATTTGAACCTGTTGATGTAGCATGTACTTTTACATTATCACCATCTGCGTCTATTCCTGTTGTCAAGGACACTGTTACATTTTGACCGACTGTTGCTGTAGATGGGGCGCTTATGCTTGGACTACTTGGAACTGTATTTGCTTTATAAATCGTAATAGGACCCGTCTCTGAAAACCCATCTGCTCCTTCGTAAAAACTATAAAAAGTCAAGGGAAAATCACTTGAATTAAAGTTAGCAAGATTAATATTACTAAATAAAGAATTAGAAGTACTATTAGCAATAACAGGATTTGGACCATAATAGTCTAAAAGAGAGCCACCACTATAAACATCTAAATACATGTCACCACTAGATGAAAAAGTACCACCATCTACTTTAGTAACATTGAAGGTGGCATTGTTACCATTTATACCTACGGCTAAATTGGTGACAGATGCTCCCCAAGTACTATTTCCACTAGATGTATTAGAAGGACTTGCAGAGTACTGTCCAAAGGAGTTAAACTGCAATAGAGAAAAGAAAAATAAAAGTACACACGAAAGAAAAATCCGTTGTTGCATTTGTTATAAATTTTGGAATTAAAGAATATTTTACATTAATCATTGATTCTAATTGGTTGCATTACTATCCTATCTCTCCATTCGGTCATGAATGAAGGGAAATAAATAATCTTACCAAAAAAGAGAAAATGGTAATCCGTAGATTGCAATCAACTACAACCATTTAAGAAAGGTTATTCTCTTTTTTTGTATTAAAACCTGCGATCTGGTAAATGAAAGAATAAGGTATTCTTATGAAGACTAGGAATGAGAACAAAACAAATATTCATTCCTTAGAACAAGCGCAATATATTATAAATGAAGGTATTATATCCTTAGATATGACCAAATGCATGTTTTATTATGTGAAATGCATGTTAATTTTTCAGATCAATCCTGTAATGCAGTCCTTTGATCTAGTTCGGCTCTTAATTGCTTGGAATAAGTTCGAGTTACCTTTAAAGCATCTCCATTTGTAAGTACACATTGTTGTGCAGTGTAGTTAGTAACATGGTCTAGGTTTATCAGGTAGGATTTATGGATTTGTGAAAACATTGTTTCTGGAAGCATTGCTTTAAAGTTTTTTAAGGCTTGCCATACCCAGTGTTTTTCAGAAGTTGTAATAATCCGTATTCCATTTCCTTCCGACTTAACATAAAGTATATCCTTTAAAGGAATTATTGTTTTAGAATGATTCGTTAATTGTATAGAACGGTTTTGAAAATTAGATGATTTATTGTTTTGTTCTTTCGCTTTTTCTAATTCTTGAATTAGTTCTTGGTTTCTTCCATATAATTCTGTTTCCTTATCTTCTAATAAGCAAAGTTTTGTATTACGCTCACGAAACATAAAAGCTAAAAGTACAAGTCCTACTACAGTTGCAATTAAGCTTCCTATTGATATGCGTAGTTGAGCATCTTTTTTTGCTAAATCTAACTCTTGCTCAGCATTTTCTTTTGTTAATTTTTCATTTTCATACTTTTCTTCTATTTCCTCTATAGCCTTTGTTTTTTCAACATTAAAAATCGAGTCTTTTAATTGATGGTAATCATCATTTAGTAAATAGGCTTTTTCAAAATTACCAGCAAAAAAGTTAGCTCTAGCTAAATAATCATTTGCTCTTATTGTCTTACGGACTTCTTTAGCTTTTTTAGATAAATCTAAAGCCTTTTCAAGATAAGGAATTCCTTCTGATAATAATTTTTGTTCACATAAAAGTGCACCTATGTTTAGATTACTTGTGATAGCACTATTCGTATCGTTTATTGACTCATATATTTTTATAGCCCTTTTGTAATATATTAATGCTTTTTCATAATCTTTAGTAAAATGAAATACTCCCCCTATACTCATAATTTGGTTTGCTTCCTGTTTTTTATTCCCCATCTCCTTACTCATTTTTAAGGCTTCTTCATAGTACTTCACAGCAATTAAATTACTATCAATTGAACTATAAAAAGCTCCAAGATTAGCAATATTTCTTAATGTTTGCATTTTGTTTTCTGTTCTTTTGTGTAATTTTATTGCCTTCTTTTTATAGTTAATTGCATCTGAAATATTGCTCTGTTGGTAATAAACTATTGCTAAATTTGTATAGGTGTTTGCTAGACACGGAATATCATTCAATTTTTCGCACAAGGATTTTGCTTTGTATCCATAATCTATTGCACTAGTATAATTTCCAATGATTTCTTCAACTGCTGCAATATTTGTGTAAGCTCTAGCTAAACCATCTAGATCATTTTCTTTGTTACAAATGTCAATACTTAATTGATGGTACTTTTTTGCTTCATCAGGCATAGACATATTTCTATAGACAAGCCCTAGAATATTTAATGCTTCCGATTCGCCCTTTAGGTCATATAAAACTCTATACTTTCCTAGACTTTTCTCAATTAAAGGTTTTGCTTCAATATATCTGCTTTGATAATAGGCTAACCTACCTTTGAGATATAATAATTTAGCTTCTGTTTTTTTATCTTTTGAATTATCAGCCAAATCAGAAAATTCATTAATGTATTTTTGAGCTAAAGCAGTATCATTCTCTATATAAAAAGTAACAAGGTCATATAAAATAGGTAATTGTTCCTGTCCATCCTTATTTGACAGTTCAGTTACTAAACTATCTGTATTTATTTGGAAGGCAAATAGGGAGAATGATAGGCATAGTAATCCTATGGTAGTTTTAATCATTTTCATTTGGTTATGTTTTAAATATGAACGAGCATCCAAAAGAGTGAGCAAGTCATTCTTCTGATTGAATTAGGAAAGTATTTATGAATTGGGAATTCAAAACAACTAACGATAAGAATAAAGAAAATATTATAACTTTTTTAGTTGTATGAAAATATTTAGCAAATATAGTAGTGATTATTTACAAAAAGGAAAAGGATCTAGACTAGGAATAATTGATTGA
>JAHDBB010000698.1 GCA_020630635.1 Chitinophagales bacterium | reverse complement strand
TATAGGATTTCAACAATAAAAAAACCTACTCCTTTGCAAAAAAGTCTCAAATAGATTAAATTCCATATTTTAATCTCTACATTCTAAAATTGTTCAGTTGGTGAGGCGTTCTGTCCATTCAATATAGCCCCGATAGGAACGGTATAAATGCCATGCGATGGCTACCTAAAACTGGGCGCATTTATAGGAGTGGATAGCGGGACTTTCCAACACGACGAAGCATCCGACCTTTTGCTCCTAAAAATCATCCAATAATCAGCGGAAATACTTATCTTTATCCTCCAATTTGAACAAAATGAAACAACTATGACAAACTTTGAAGAACAAATATTAGACCTGTTGGAAGGCATTCAAGGATCGGGAACCTTCTATACAACAGATGTAGAAAACTTTATCTTTCCAGGTCTTCAAGTCCAAGAGGTTGGCGACCTTGCTTTTCCTTTAACTACGTTGCAAATCAAAGCTTTGATCGCTCAAGCTAAACAAGCTCCATTTGGCAAAGGAAGTGAAACCATTACGGATACCGATGTGCGAAAGAGCTGGGAAATTGATGCGTCTCAATTGGCTTTTACCAATAAAGAGTGGGTGCTTTTTCTGCAAAAAATCCTTACCAAAGTCAAACAAGAATTGGGCATTGCCCAACACAAAATAACTTGCTCTTTGTACAAAATGCTGATTTATGAAAAAGGTGGTTTTTTCTTGCCACACAAAGATTCTGAAAAAGAAAAAGGCATGTTTGGAACATTGGTCATTGGTCTTCCTTCCACACACAAAGGAGGGGAATTTTTGATTCGTTTTGGAGAACAAGAAGCTAGCATAGATTTTTCAGAAGCGACTGCCAATCGTCAGTTTCCTTATGTCGCTTTTTATGCCGATTGTGAACACGAAATCAAGCCTGTTAAATCGGGTTATAGAGTCTGTTTGACTTATAATTTATCGCTCAAATCTAGTGGGAAAAAATTGGGTAGTACGGATTATAGCCAAGACGTAGAAGAGATGACCGAACTTATCAAGCAATGGAGTCCAACGACTTCCAAAGCCATTCTTTTGGGGCATCAATATACGCCTAGCAATTTTGCTTTGGAGGCTTTGAAATTAAATGATCGTCCAAGAGCGCAAGTTTTGTTGGAAGCCGCTAGAAAGGCTGGTTATTTTGCGAAGTTGGGACTGGTGACTCGTTATCAAATGGGTGCATTGGAAGGAGTAGATGATTATTATTACAATGACTACAACTATTATGGTGATGATGAAGACGAGGAAGAAGAATATGAAAGTGGTGGAACGATGGGCGAAATCTATGATGATTATACTCGTATTGAAAATTGGGCAAATGACCAAGGTCCCTCTTTGGGAAGTGTTGCTATTGAGATGGAAGATATTGTCACAGATAAAGAAGAATTGGAGCAAGACGGTGATCCTATTGAAAAGGAAGAAGAGGGTTATACAGGCAATGCTGGTATGACGATGGAATATTGGTATCACTATGGTGCAGTTGTTATTTGGAATCAAGAGAAACAAAATGAAGTCATACTGACCAAACCTACTCATGTCAAATTAGAATGGTTGGATCATTATGCGGCTCAATGGGATACTTTGGATAAAACTACTCAGAAAACTGCCTTAAAAATCATTGAGTCATTGCACATCACAGAACAACCAGAAGGCAATTCTCGCTACTATTCTTACCGCAGTCATTATCCCACGCCTGATCCCAAATCCTTCAATGCTTTAGCCAATATTTTAGTCAAAATCAATGATGTCAAGTTGCTTCCCAAAGCTAAAGAATATCTTATACACAACTTTGATAAGATAGATTTTGATCATTGGCAACAGTTGCTAACCATCTATCCTCCCAAATCCTTTCATACCATTTTTGAAGAAGTAGGCACTAAAAACAATGTCCCACAATTGATTCATCTTTTGGAATTTTTGGAAGTGCTTAAACAAGCTGACGATGCACAACATTTTACCTCTTTTTTGAACAAACAACTCAAAAATATTCCCCATTATTTGAAGCACACTTCTCTGGACAAGGACCCTGAATCCGACAATTATTATTATAAAAAAGAAGCCTCTTATCATGAATCCATCAAACATCTTTTGGGGCTGGTCATCGAATTTAGTCAAGATCAAAAAAAGGATTGGAGAAAGGAGGCATTTGAGTCCATCACTAAAAAACTGCCTCGTCCTTACGTCAATGATGTCTTGGCTCAAATGATCTTAAAGTCTCCTGATCCATCTTCTAAATTATTGAAAAAACTGCATAAATGTTGTGTTAAGACTTTGAAGGAGAGAACGGCTGAAAAACCTCAACCTTTGCCTGACTGGGAACGTCCACTTCCCGATACGGAATCTAATAAACATATTTGGAATTTATTGGCGCATTTTATGATGTCTAAAACACAAGAATATTATGATTATACAGCGGTATTGGCATTAAGGAAAAAGGTGATGTCTGCTGTCCAATATACTACGGTTGATTTGAGAATGGAGACGATCAAAAAAGGAAGTCCTCATACCTTGCGTTTGATTAAAACGGATGATACTTATAAAAGAGACCTTAAACGCTGGGAAGAGGATTTGGAATTGTTGGGTCAATTAGAGTTAATTAAATTTTAGTTTTATTAGGAGCGAACGGATAGCACTTCGTCGTATGGGAAAGTCCCGCTATCCGTTCTTACCACCTTTGTAGAGCAAATTCGTGAATTTGCTCTACAAAGGTGATACCACTTCTATCGGGGCTAGTTGG
>JAHDBB010000067.1 GCA_020630635.1 Chitinophagales bacterium | reverse complement strand
AAAATTAGAGAAAACCCAAAAAGTATACAAGAATCGAAATTGAGTATAAACATCAGAACTACTTGCGCCCTACCTTTGTGGTATTCTTTTAAAAAAATGCTGAAATTATGAGTACAAAAGAATTTGGTAAAAAAGGTTGGACACCTGATAGAATTGGCAATTTAAATGGTAAATCATACGTCATTACAGGTACGACAAGTGGTACAGGATTGGAAGCAGCGAAAATATTACTATCAAAAGGGGCGAAAGTTGTGATGCTGAACCGAAATCCCCAAAAGTCAAAGGATACCATCACTGCGTTAAAACAGGAACTTGGTAATGATATTGATGTACTATCTATAAAAATGGATTTGGCAGAACAAGCCTCTGTTAAAAAAGCTGCTGAAGAAGTTCTTAAAACGGTTCCTCAAGTCGATGCGCTGATCTGTAACGCTGCCATTGCACAAGTACCAAAGCGAAAACTTACGGTGGATGGCTGGGAAAGTCAGATGGGCGTAAATTATTTCGGACATTTTACACTACAAGCCTTACTATTTCCCCTTATTGAAAAGTCTAAAGGACGTATTGTAACGGTAGGTAGTATGGGTTATGATATGGGACTCAAAACCATCAAGTTTGATGATTTAAACTGGGATAAAGATTACACGGCTAATAATGCTTATAGTCAAAGTAAACTAGCACAGATTATGTCCATTTATGAGTTACAGGATAGATTGAAAAAAGCAGGCAAAACCGATGTTAAAGCCTATGCTTGTCATCCAGGTGCTTCCAGAACCTCCTTAATCAAAACAAGTGGTAGTTTATTGATGAGATTTCTATTTTCCTTGATGACACCTTTAACTCAATCTGCTGAAAAAGGGGCTTATCCTCAATTAATGTGTGCTATAGAGCCAGACTTAGATCAACGTGGTTTTTATGGTCCGACAGGGAGAAGTAATTGGGTTGGACCCGTTGGAGGACATAAAATAGAGCCTCATGCAAAGGACAAGGCAATTAGCACAAAACTATGGGAAATGTCAGAAAAGGCAACAGGCTTGAAATGGAATTTTTAACTTACGTGAATTTGGGATTAAAACGGTATTTTTTGTAAACCGTTCTCTGTGTGTTTTGACTGTTCGTTTCCTTGTCTTCGCCAGACGGGCTTTCATTTTTCAGTCGATAAAAATGAAACAAAAATCTCGCTAAATTTAATGTTCCTAGCACAAAGCCACCACCTCGCTACCGAAATTTAGCAAGCCAACGCTTCTTTTTTGGTTCTCATTTGATTGTCGAATTTAAAAATCTATAAATCAATCATTTAGAGTTTTACTAATCCAAAATTTACGTGAAAAAACAAAAAATCAAACATGGATATTTTAAACGCAGCAACCAATTGGGCAAAAGCCGAGATTGTCTCATCATTTTTTTTTATGTTCTTTGGTATTGTCTATCTATTGGCAACCATAAGTTTTTGGAAATGGGGTAATACTCCATTAATGAAGGCATTGGTTATCCCAATGTTGATTGCAGGAGGACTGTTGTTGGGTGCAGGAATCAGTTTTTACCTCAGCAATAAGGCTAGACTGACCACTTTCGAGACAGCATACAAAACAAACCCCTCTACTCTGATAAAGTCAGAAATTGAAAGGACTGGACAAACGATAAAAACGTATGAAAATGTTGCCTTAAAAGTTTTTCCTGCCATTATTTTAGTAGCGATATTGGTATGCATTTTTATATCCAACCCTGTCGTAAGAGCCATCAGTATTGCCATCATTGCCTTTTTATCCGTTCTTATCTTGTTAGACAGTCAGGCACTAAAAAGAACCCAGACCTATCATCAACACTTGGTATCAGTAGAAAGAGACTTCAAAAATTAAGAGATTGATATGCAACATTTTAAAACACTTTCATCTTATTTTGATTACATCCAATTACCTCGACCTGAGCATCCGATGTTGAGTGTATTGTTTGCAAAAGGAGAAAATTTTCTTCCTTGTCCCAAAGATAGTTCACCTCCGATAACCAATGATTGTTATTCTATTAGTCTAAAAAAGATTGTCAGAGGAAACTTGAACTATGGACGAACAAAGTATGATTTTACCAATGGAGCATTGATTTTCATTGCTCCCAGACAGGTTTTGCAATGGGATCGTAGTGTCGTTTTTGAACAAAAAGGTTTTTCTATCAACTTTCATGAAGATTTTCTGAAAGGAACTGAATTGGCACAGCAAATCAAGAAATATGGGTTCTTTTCCTACTCAACCCATGAAGCCTTACATCTTTCACCAAAAGAAGAAAAGCAAATAGAATCCATCGTGGAAAATATTGAAATTGAATATCATAATAATCAAGATAAATTTAGTAAAGAGATTATCATTTCTCAATTAAGCACTCTGTTGAAATATGCCCATCGTTTTTATGAAAGACAGTTTTTAAATCGAAAAGAATTATCCCATGATTTATTGGAGCAATTTAACCAACAATTAGAAACCTATTTTGAATCGGGACAACTGCAAGAACAAGGTATTCCAAGTATAGAGCAATTGGCAGAGGAGTTGTCTGTTTCGCAACGTTACCTTAGTGACAACCTTAAAAAGGAAACAGGTAAAACTACAACGGAACACTTGCATTTATACTTGATTGATGAAGCTAAGAATATTTTATTGCAACCGAATAAAAGTATTGCTGAAGTAGCGTATGAATTGGGGTTTGAGTATCCACAGTATTTTTCAAGATTGTTCAAAAAGAAGGAAGGTATGAGTCCGTCGGCATATAGAGAAAAACATACCATGAATTGAGTGATTTTTTACCATTTTTTTCTTGTGCCAAGAAATTGAGTCCTCACCAAAATAGTCCCGAATGGACGAAATTTGCAACCACATAAGATAACATAAGATTTTAAAAGTGGTTCAGTTGGTGAAGCATTCTGTCCTGACAAAAATAGCCCCGATAGGAGTGGTATTCGTGTAGAAGCGTTGGCTTAAAAAACTTAGCCACACGAATGAGAACGGATAGCGGGACTTTCCTTTGCGACGAAGTAGCCAACCTTTCGCTCCTAAAAAAGAAAAAAGCCACCTCTCAAAAAGAAAGATGGCTTTGTTGAAGGAAAATATAAATAAGTAATGCGTTGTTTCTTATTTTCTCAATTCTATAAATCCGACTTTGTCTAATCGTTCTCCTTCGTATCGAATAATCAGGCGATAGTAATAAGTCCCATCAGAGAATGCATTTTGCCCATCCCATAAGATGCCTTGTTGTACATCATCTGTCACAAATAGGCTTCTTCCCATCTTGTCAAATACCATAAATTCTACATCAAAGTTATTGTAGCATTCTGTCAAAGAAGTAAGTTTTACAACATCGTTGATTCCGTCATTGTTCGGCGTAAATACATTGGGAATCATTAAAGAACATTGTTCGTGTTGGCTAATGTCATTTAAGCGAGTATTTTCTACTCTAAAGCCTTCTGTTTCACAGCCGTCTCCTACTTCTATCGTTACGATAGCGGTCTCACAATTCCCTGCGTCATTACATCCTTCAACTGTTATGGTTTCTGTACCCATAAATGCAGGAAGTGGTGTGTATCGGAAACATAAGTCGCCTTCTTGTACAATGCTGCAATGGAATGGAATGTCAATTCCGTCTTCACCGATCTTCATATCGCTTCCACAGAAATCTATACAGACGGTTAATGCTGTAAAGATAGGTGTACATAATGATTGATTGTTGTTACAAGCAGGTTGTTCTACTTCAATGGCAACACTCACGATTGTACTCGCTCCATTGACATCGCAAACGGTATACGTAAAGTTATCAATGCCGCTATAATCTCCATCCGCTTGATAGGTAAAGGTTCCATCATTGTTGTCTTCTACTGTTCCAAAAGAAGGTTGAGTGTAGGCGCAAATGCTTAGATCATCGCCATCGGGATCAGAGTCATTGGCTAATACATTGATGGTGATTGGATCTGTACCTATTGTAGTCGCATTGTCCTCTGTGCCTTCAGGTGGAAGATTGCCGTCACAATTACCAACTGTCACAAAGCCTGTCAATGTTTGGCAATCGTCTAATAATTCAGAACATCCGACTATTTGGATTTCATCGACTCCTGTTGGTGTACTTGGTAAAGGTGTGTAACGGAAACATAAGTCATCTAATAGAACAATCGTGCAATCAAAGGTTGTTTCAACATTGGTGATGGCAAAAGAGATGCTTCCAAATTGGCAGTATTCAACACACATCACTAGTGGTTCTACGACTCCTGTACATTCTTCGATCACTTGGTCATCACAAGCCTCCACATAACCAGGAACATCTATGAATACTGTTGCTAAACTTGATTCTCCATTTTCATCACAAACTGTATAGGTGAAAGAATCTGTGCCTGAAAAACCGTCGTTGGGAACGTAAATAAAGTTATCGCCTTCAAGGGTTAAGGTACCATTGGCTGGCTGTGTAAAATCGCCACAAATCACCAATGCGTCTCCTTCATTGTCCTCATCGTTTTCTGTTGGATTAAAGCTTAAACTACCTGATTCATCTACATCATAAAAGTCATCATTGGCTTGTGGTGGTGTATTGCAAGCATCTATAGTCATTTGAACGGTAAGGGTGGCACAAGCCCCCTCTGTGTTTTCCGCTGTTACCATTAAGGTCTCATACCCTTGTACATTGGCTAATGGAGAAGGAGTATATGTAAAACAAGAACCATCTAAAGAAACGGCACTTGATGCTCCTACCTGGATTTCTGTAAGCTCATAGTCGTATCCAAAAGCAGAACAGAACTCTGGACAAATTTCGCTAATGGCATTGGCTTCAACACATTCTAATGTAAATATGCCACAGTTATAAGACTCTTGGCAATCGTCATTATTGTTTCCACCACCTTCATTGGTATCTTCGATGTTGATAATGATATTTGATAGGGTGGTGTTATCAGATAGGTTGTTGTCTTCTTGTAAGACACCTACGACTGTTGCACCAAACTCAAAAGTACCAACTTGTTCTGCCTCAAATCGTAAGGTACAAGCAGCACTTTCACCTGTAGCTATTCCATTCATCAATATCCATAAATCTTGTAAGCCCGTGTAGTTTCCATCTCCTTCCATCCCAAGATAGTTAAATCCTTCAGGAACATTTATTTGAGTGGTAATACCTGTTGCCATAGCAGGACCACCATTGCTGATTACTAAATTATAGCTGACTGTATCGCCTACATTGGCGGTTTGCTCTGGATATAAATTTCCGACTAGAGCTAAGTCCACAGAGTTTTGTGTAAGGACACAACTATAAGCATAAGAATAGATTTCTTCTCCACAATTAGTAGCTAAAGGATTGCTAACTGTAAAGGTAATAGAACCTGAGCCTTCAGGAATTTCATATACATTATTGGTTCCATTATTTCCATTATCGTCTGCCCAACTAACAACATAATTAGGACAAGCGGTTTCTAATGTTAGTGATTCACATTCGGAACTGATCATCTCTGCTTCAATAGTTGGATAAACGCTCACATTTAAGGTGATTTCATATTGTGTTGTACAATTATTGATATCTGTTACCTCGTAAGTGGCAATGTATTGGTAGTTATCAGCTATACAACCATTTGCATTTTCTAGTACAACATCCGTTGTATTGGCTAAAGGATTACCAATCCCATTGACCCATTCAATAGCAACACTAGGAGCCACATCTAAGTAATCAAATAAATTAATAGAAGAACCATTACAAATTTCTGTACCTACCGTTTCCGTAACAAAAATCGTTTCGCAAGTAGTCGTTGTATCAACAGGCGTTGGTTCTGGTTCAATCACTGTATTACAATCGTAGGTTTCGCTAATAACTAAAGCCGTACAATTTTCACCTTCTACCATAAAGGTTACTTCTCCTGCTGTTCCTTCTGTTGCATTATAAGTAAATCCGTCTCCTGTATTTCCTGCATCATCTTGCCAAGTTGCCATAAAGTTGGGACAGTCTTGACTCAAGTTAATCATACAATCTCCGCTAGTCGTTGATGCAGTAATTTGAGGATACACACTAATGATAAAACTTACATAGTTTTCAACGGGACAACCTTGTTCATCATTCGTATTGTAATCGGTTGTAAACAAATATGTTTGTGGTGAACAACTAGGATTGGTCAAACTTAAATTATTGGCGTTGGAAACAATATTCCCAATACCGTTGGTCCAAACTAATGCCTCCATATTGGAGAGTCCTGCTAATTCACTGATAGAAAAAATCTCGTATTCACAAACACTTGCTGTTATATCGTTTTCGATTACTTGTACCCCACAAATGATAGGACAATTGAAGGAAGTTGATACTTCTCCAAAATTGCAATCCTGAGGAGAGAAAGGACTGCTAATGGCAAAGGTCACTGTTCCCTCAGTACCTGAAGCTGCTGTATATTGGAATCCACTACCTGTATTACCTAAATTGTCATTCCAACTGACCATCCAGTCAGAACAAGCATTATTAAGTGAAATAACACATCCATTGTCCACAATATTGGCATTGATGCTTGGATAAACCGTTGCTGTCAATGTCAATGTATTTTCTGTTGGACAACCATTGGCATCGGTTGTGAGATAATTTCCTGTATAAGTATTGGTTTGAATATTACAAGTAGCATTATTCAAAGTTAGATTATTGGCATTATTGATCACTTGTCCATTAACTCCTGTCCAGATAATTGATGCAGTTGTATTGGCAAAACTATTCAGATTCAATGTTTCGCCTCCACAAAGTTCTACACTGGCTACTGAAGATATAGGTGTGTTGTTACAGTTTATTGGACAATCAAAGCTAGCCTCCAAAGTAGTGGTTGAACATTCAGCTAAACCACCTGGATTGCTTACTGTAAAGATGACGTTTCCTGCTGTTCCTTCTGTTGCTGTGTAAGCCA
Organism: Chitinophagales bacterium; assembly: GCA_020630635.1. Taxonomy (GTDB): domain Bacteria; phylum Bacteroidota; class Bacteroidia; order Chitinophagales; family UBA2359; genus JAHDBB01. Next base: position 10,384 of record JAHDBB010000067.1, on the reverse strand, counting down.
TACCATTTCCACTTCCACCTAAATCATCGGTCCAACTCACTGTAAAATCAGGGCAAGAAGGCTCGATATTTAACCCACAAGTTCCTGTTTGAACGACTCCACCAACAATAGGGAATATATTTACTGTCAATGTAATGGTGTGATTAATTGGACAACCATTATCATCTAATGTTGTATAGTTGGCTGTAAAGTTATTGGTTTGAATATTACAACTGGTATTTTCTAAAGTTATTAGATTAGAGCTATTTACTGTACTACCACTATCATTGGTCCAAGTTACTTCAGCTCCTGCTGGCACCAAAATTTGTTCATTTAAATTTATAGAAGAACCTGCACAAAGCATTAATTCCTCACTTGAGGTTATCACTTCATTATTACAATTCATTGGACAATCGAAGTTCCCTGTTAGTTCTAAAGTTCCACAATCATCTGCATCAAATGGATTGTCAATAGAAAAAGTAACGGTTCCACTAGTTCCTTCCAACCCATTGTAACTGTTTCCTGTTCCTGCATTTCCTTCACTATCTGTCCAAGTTATAAGGAAGTTAGCACAGACTGTTTCCACTCCTACTCCACATCCTTCTGATACAAGCGTTCCCTGTAAAGCTGGATAAACTTCTACCAATAACATATGTTGATGCTCAATTGGACAACCTTCATTATCTGTTGTAGAATAAGTTGCAGTAAAGAGATAGGTTTGAGAAGTACAAGAGGGATTGTTTAATTCAACATCTGTAGGATTTACGGTAATACCTGCCTCATCCATCCAAGTGACGGTTGTACTAGTTGCAACATTCAACAATGTACTTAAATCAAGTGTCGTACCTGCACAAATACTGATGTTGCTGGTATCTGTAACCATTGGATTATCACAAATAATAGTTGCTTCAGGACAATCAAAATTACCTTGATATACTGCATCTGAACACGCATCTGGTAAACTTACTTTGAATGTAACCATACCATTTGTCCCTTCTGCCGCAACGTAAGTGAATCCTGTTCCTGTATTTCCTAACATATCTGTCCAAGTCGCCTCAAAAGCAGGACATTCTTGTGAGATACTCACGGCACATGCTCCATTGGTAACTTCTGCTGTAATATTAGGATATACTTCTACTAATAAATTGGTGGTGTGTTCTGTTGGACAACCATCTGCATCAACAGTTGTATAGGTTGCATAGAAACCAAAAGTAATTAAGTCGCAATCAAAGTTATCAATCGAAATATTATTGGGATTAGGAATAACTCCCAGACCATCATACCAAGTAACTCCGACTCCTAATGGGAACGTTAAATTCTCATTTAGGCTAAAGGCTACTCCTGAACATATTGTTCGACTATGCGTTTCTGTAACAGGTGGGTTATCGCAAATAATTGAGCAATCAAAACTCGCTTGTTCTTGTGTACTAGCACAATTGGCTGGTGGATTTCCCACTTGACTAATGGTAAATGTAACATTTCCAACGGTTCCCGTTGTAGCTGTATAAACGCTTCCTGTTCCACTTCCTCCTAAGTTATCTATCCAAGTTACCTCAAAGTTAGGACAAGACATTTCTAAACTGACACTACATCCTGAACTATTTGCATTAGCAACAATTAATGGATATACCTCTACTGATAAGTTGTGTGTGTACTCTACAGGACAATTATTGTTATCCATCATCGTATAAGTTGCGATATAAACATGTTCTACCATTTCACAAGTTATATTCTCTATTACCACATTGAATGGATTGGAGATAACTGTTCCTGCTGCATCTTGCCAAGTAACATTCGCTGCTGTTGGTAAATCAATGTTTTCTCCTAAATAGAAGGACGCTCCTGAACAAAGATTTCTGCTATGATTTTCTACTACGGGAGCATTATCACAAATTACAGGGCAATTGTAATTAGCTTGAATTTGGGCAGTCGCACAATTAGCTGGTGGATTGCCGCCTTGACTAACACTGAAAGTAACACTTCCACTCATTCCTGCTTCTGCATTGTAAGTCGTTCCAGTTCCACTATCTCCCATACTATTGGTCCAAGTCACTGTATAATTAGAACAAGTTTCTAAACTTACACTACATTCATTACTTACTGGCGTTGCCACAATTGTTGGATAAACTTCAATAGATAAGTTGTGAATATATTCTATTGGACATCCATCATTATCCATCATACTATAAGTCGCTGTATAAGTATGTTCCTCCATTGCACAAGTCGTATTTTCTATTACAACATTAAATGGATTCGATACAACTATACCTCCTGAATTTTGCCAAGTAACGCTCACTCCTATTGGAAAATCAATATTTTCATTCAAAGAAAAAGCAGCTCCTGAACAAAGATTTCTACTGTGATTTTCTATTATAGGGGCATTGTCACAGATCATTGGACAATCATAGTTTCCTTGTACTTGAATCATTGTACAATTGGCTGGTGGATTGCCGCCTTGACTAACACTGAAAGTAACACTTCCACTCATTCCTGCTTCTGCATTGTAAGTCGTTCCAGTTCCACTATCTCCCATACTATTGGTCCAAGTCACTGTATAATTAGAACAAGTTTCTAAACTTACACTACATTCATTTTCTACGGTTGTAGCAGCTATAGTTGGATAAATATTTAAGGTCAAATTGACTATATATTCTTCTGGGCAACCATTGGCATCTGTCATGCTATAAGAGGCTGTATAAAGATAGCTTTCCATTGTACAAGAACTATTTTCAATAGAAACATTATTAGGGTTGGTAATAATATTTCCTTCTGAATCATTCCAACTAACCGATACGCCCATTGGAAACTCAATGCCTTCGTTAAGACTAAAATTAGCTCCAGAGCATTTATCATTACTAGTTGATAAAGTGGTAATATTCAAAGGACAATCCATAGGGCAGTCATAGTTTTGATTAATGACAAGGTTAGAACAATTGCCACCATCGTTACTAAAAATGGTAAAACTCACGACTCCTGTCATTCCTCCTTCAGCAGTATAGGTATTTCCACTTCCGCTTTCTCCTAAGTTATTAATCCAGCTAGCTGTAAAAGTAGGACAATTGGGTGTCACAGATATTACACATTCATTTACATCTACATCTGCACTTACCTCAGGATAAACCGATATACTTAATTCTATATTATATTCAACTGTACAATCATCAGCATTGACCATGCTATAAGAGGCTGTATAAAGGAAGGTCTCATTAGAACAAGAAGTATTCTCTAATAACAAAGTAGTATTATTCACTCCTGCATTTATACCATCCACCCAAGTAACATTCGCTCCTGCTGGTACTGTTATGTAATCATTCAAATCAAAACTTTCACCTGAACAGACTTGACCTTGCCCCGTTGAATTAACAGGAGTGTCAGGACACTCTACAACTGGTGGACAATCAAATGCCTGTTGTAAACTTAAAATTTTACAGTCATTAGGAGCTGTAGAATTAACAATGGAAAAGGTCACCATTCCAGCAGTACCAGGTGTTACAGTATACCCATATCCTGCTCCACTATTTCCTAAATTATCAGCCCAAGTTGCTGTAAAGTTGGCACAGTTTTCCGTTACACTAACTACACAAGCGTTGAGCGAAATACTACCAGTAATTTCAGGATAAACATCCAAAGATACATTATCTTCATATTCTACTACACAATCATTGGCATCTGTTAAGGTATAAGAAGCTGTGTAAACATAGGTTTGTAAAACACAGGAAGTATTGCTCAAAGTCATGTTGGGATTAGCCACACTAGCTCCTCCTCCATCGGTCCAAGTCACCGTTGTTCCTCCAGGAACATTGATGTAGCTATTTAAGTTAAAAGCAAAACCTGAACAAATATCATCAGTCGTATTACTAACTACTGGCACTGTAGGACAACTGGGTTCCGTAGGACAATTGAAGTTTCCTTGAATCGTGAAATTATCACAAAGGTTGGAAAGATTATTAGCAACAGTAAAAGTAACTGTTCCATTGGTTCCTTCTGTTGCGGTATAACTGAACCCATTACCATTATTTCCTAAATTATCTGACCAAGATGCTAAAAAATTGTTACAGTCCTGCGAGATGCTCACACTACAATCACTAGTTGTTATATTGGCAGTAACGGTAGGATAAACAAACAGATTTAAGGTTGAGGTATAATTGACTGGACAGTTGTTTGCATCATTTAAAACATAAGAAGCAATATAGGTTTGTGTTTCTCCATTACAATTATTGGTACTTAAAGTTATATTATTAGGATTTCCAATTATGTTGATATTCGCATCTGTCCAAGAAATAGCAGTACCTTGTGGCAATCCTAAAAAGCTATCCAAATTAATGGGACTTCCTGCACAAACTTCTTCACTTCCTACTAAATCTTGTGAAGAGGGAGAACAAGGCTCTTGACAATTAGGGCTTTGAATAGTAGTAGAAACATTTCCTGTACAACCTGTGAAAGAATCTTCAACAGTAAGAGGATAATTGGTTCCAACCATTAAAGTAAATGGATTTTCTTGTCCTGGAGTTACAGTAACAGGACTATTCGGCAAGCCTTCGATAATCAAATCATTTCCGCTTCCTCCTTGTGCTGTTAATCCCACAGAATATGTACCATCATTATTACAAATTGGAACTGTTGAAATGATGATCTGCGGCATGTTGGTATAAAAGTCAAATAGCGCACATTCTGACAAATCATAACATCCATCTCCTATTCCTATATCGTCTATATGTAAAGCGGATTGATTATGTGGATTAGCGGTTTCATAAGAAATAGTGTACATACAGTAAGTTCCTTGTGAAAGTCCTGTTAAATCAGGTCCACCTTCTGAAAAGTCATTAATAATATTCCCTGCGGCATTGGTAATAAACCATCTCAATTCATAAGAATTATTAGAGGTTACTCCACTAACAAATGCTTCTAAACTAACCAAATCATTAACACAGAAAATGTTATCACTTAATGAAACTGTTCCTGCTTCTGCTTCACAGGCACTTCCACAATCAGGCTCGGCAACATCTCCTGTAGAAACTCGACAACTGCTATCATTCCCATCCACTATTTCAAAACTATAAGTAATTCCATCTATATCAAAAGGACCTATGTTGATTTCTTCTCCATACGTAAAACTACCAACTACATTATTATTTTGATCTACTACAGTAAAAGGTAATCCTCCATTTACATTGCTAAATCCATAACTGATACTAACCAAGAAACTTGTAGAACTTTGACAAAAAGTATTGACTGAATTAATAACCGTCAAACATTGATCACAAGCTTGACAATCGGGTTTCGCTACAGCAAAAGGTCCTGCCGTACATCCTTGTTGATTGGTTACATTTACTTGAACATTGGGCAAGTTAGTTGAGCCACAAGATTCATTCAAACTTATAGGATCAACATCAAAGCTGTCATTAGGACAATTGGGTTCAAATGAGTAAATACAAGTTTGAGAAGCCTCTATAAAACTACTCATTAAAGTTGGGGCTTGTGGACTTGGAAAGATATTGAGTTGTAAAGAACCTGCTGCTATATAGGTCGTCTCTCCATCTTTATTACATTCCAAACCTAAATACCATACTTGGGTATCTGTTGAACAACCATCGCCTCCATACACACCTGTTGGCGGTGTGGTTGGGAAGCCTAAATTATCAGTTGGGACAGAAGACATAACAAAATTACCTGCCGTATTATCAGGATCTGAAATACTAGCAACATTCTGCCAAGCATTAAGAATAGTATTAATATCAAAGTCTCCTGCACAAACAATCTGTGTATCATTGGAAGGATTAACTGTCGGACAAGCAAGTTCTATAGGTCCACTACAATCAATAGTGGTAATGGTAACTGTATTGGAAACAGTAGAAGGACATCCATTTTCGGTAGGTGTATAGATAAGTGAATAGTCTCCTGCTTGAGTCGCTGAAAGTGTAGAAAGGTCTTGAACGGTAATGGTTCCTGTCATTCCCATATCGACATGTGGCTCACATTGATACTCATAAAAACCTGCTTCTGTAAAGACATATTCATACGTCCAAGGCGCTCCTGCTGGTGAACCACTATAAAATTCATCTGGATTATTGGGGTAGAAGAGTTCCGTTCCATTCACATTATGAAAACCATCTACATTGGTCCAACGAACAGTGTCACCTGGTACAATCGTCAAATCTTGTGGAGCAAAATAATGGTTGCCTACTTCTACTTCATGGACTTGATTGGTAAACAAAGGGTTTCCATTCAATTGCCAAGAATAAGTATAACCCAATGGCGCAGCATCAGCAGTAATGGTCAAAGAACTAGGCTCTCCTGTTCCTGCTTGACAAAGTTCTGTACTAGCAGCACTAATAACAGGTGGATTCACTCCATCTGCCCCACCAGTAGGTAGTTCATCGACATTGCCATAATTGTCTCTATCAACATCTACTAAGATACCATCATTGTCATTGGTATTAAAACTAGTCAAAGTGGGATCGGGCGAAAAAGCTAGCTCGGTGGTTTCAGTAGCATCCAACACATTAAAACAAACTTCTCCAACATCTACCCATTCAGCTCCAATGGTTGGACAACTAAAATCTGAAAATTCGAGGCTTAATACAATGTTAAATTTACCGGGTTCTGAACCATCAAATCCATGTTCGTCCCAAGCGGCAGGCGCACCTTCAAATGGGATGCAATTGCCTTCTGGATCAAAATTGATGGAAGTATATGAGACATACTCTAAAGCACTTGCATTGTATTCAAAGAAAATTCCAGAGGTTCCTATATTAACAGTTTCTCCAAATTCTAATACTTTTAGTTGTACGTTGGCACAATACAAACCGCCTTCTTCACAAGGTTTAGCTGTTGAAAAACGAAGTTCGAGTGTGGGTACTTTTTGGAGTGGTATAGTGGTAGCTCCCCAAGCCTGTAAGGGGATGACTCCTAATATACAAACAATAAAAAAACTAAATATTAAATTGTAACAAAACTTCATAAATACGGCATTTAAAACCTGACTAAGCCAGGGGAGATTTTCAATTACGAAACTATTTAAAACAGGCATAGAGTTGAACTCATAAAAGGTTTGGGACAGTTATGTGCCAACTATCCAACAGCCCTCTTTGTTTAACTCTATGGTTAGTACAACTATAAATGCAGGGTACATTTAGTTATATGCTTTGTGTTTAAAATAATGTTGTGTGGTAAATGTAATCGTACTTAAAAAGTTGGTTAGGATCAGTACCTAAATCTTATGCACAGGTACTTAAGTCTTGGTATTACTTTATGAAGGGCTTTTTATAATTAATTTTTTTTGTTTTATTTTTTTATTGGACCGGATATTTCTCTAAGTCCATAGTCAGCAGTCAATGGTCCATCGTTTTAAGTTTTGTTTCTATGATAAGTCAATTAATCTCTATGGACTATTGACCATCGACTATGGACTTTAAAACTAGGACTAAGCAATACTTGCCTCCACCAACTAGACCCGAATAAATTAAATCCTAATATCAAATATCTAAATTCTAAAACGGTTCAGTTACTATAGGTTCTATCCTTGATAAAATAGACCCGATAGTAGTGGTATAGCAAAGTGCATTGGCTAGATGGTTTTGCGAAGCTTGCTATAAGAACGAATAGCGGGGAGACCCGTCACGATGAAAGAGTAATAACCGTTCTCTCCTAAGGAATGGAACAAAAATAAATGTTCATTTTCATCTTCAATATTTTCCAATCTACTGTGTTGAAAAGCCTCATAATAGCCCTGCTATTCTTACGTTTTTCGTCGAGTCGTCGAACCGCTTGAGAGTTGAAAAATCTTTTTGCTGAAGAAATGTACATTTATTTCCTATCCATTCCTATCAAAAAATACGGAAGAACCGCCATTCATCATTCATAACTAACAATTCATAATTCACCATAAAACCTTATGGATTCAACAACACCCCGACTTTGCTTCGATTCACTTTCCAAAGATTGTAATCTAAATTGTTGCTTACGCCATTGAGATCGCCATCCTGATACATATACTCATTGACCATCGCATTGTCTTCTCGCCAGATGTTAAAATCAAGATTATTGATGACATTGTTGCCGTCATAATCTCCTGCATACATCGCAAAAGTGGTATCATTTAAGGCTTTGAGTTGCTCGGCTCCCATCGCTTGCGATAAGCCTGTCGTAAAATCATAAGACTCATTGCCTACATATACGGAAAAAGATGAAATGATGTTCAGATGATTTTTATGTTGTATTAATAAATTATACTCTATGTTTGGCAAAACGTTACAAAATTCAACTCCTAAGTTGCCATTGGTGGAGACAATATATCCGTCTGTATTGACCAAAGCCGCTTTTCGTTCCACCAAAGAATCTCCATTGAGTAAGCCCACTAATATCCAATCTACAGCATCGGTTGGCATCATTTCAAGACTCTCTACGGCTTCATCTCCTTCATAGTTGTATACATCTGTATTGAATGGATGACTTAAAGGAAGCAATTCATTGTCTAATAAAGTGGTTTTCATTTTACCTGTTGTAGATTGATAAGCTCCTTCCAACCAAAGTTTCATTTCAAAGTTTACAGGATTGACACAATTGACCATCATCATACTATCAATGTTAAGTGTGTCCACAACAATGGTATCATTAATTCCTCCTAAGGTTACCATCAATTCTGTTACCACACCACTCGTCATTTGTTCGATTAAAATGGTGTCATTGGGATAACCATCTGCTGAAACAACTGCGTAAAAATTGCCTTCTCCTTGAACTCCTAAATAGGCTTTTCCTAAAAAGTTGGTGGCTTGTTGTTCTTTTTCTACGCCCAATACATCAACTAAAGCGGCATCAATCGCTGTACCATTTACATCGGTCACTGTCGCTTCTAAATACGAAGGTCGTACATAATCGGGCATCAAAACAAATAGTCCTTCTTCTCGATCCGTCGCTAAAATATGACCTGATGGAAGATAGGGATAAACGCCCCAACAACCGTTGAAAGTTCCTCCACTACTAGGCGAAGTATCATAGGTTCCTGTAACAAAAAAACGTCCTTCCCAATTGACATCGGCAATTGAAACACCGCTTGTATAATAGGAAGTAATCGTAAATCCATCTTTGTATAAAACATTGTGTGGAATCACATTTTCACCATTGGATGTATGACGATATTGGCTGGTTTGATAGATGGCTTGTGGATTGCTCACATCATAAGCGGTCACCCAAGCACCTGCTACTTCATCTGTTGTAAATAGATAATGACCATCATCGGACAACCAACAATTGTGCGTAAAATTGGAAAGAGTTGATTGGTTGTTAATCAATTGTGGATTGCTCAAATCCGTCATATCCACTACTGAAAATTGACCATTAAACACTTCTGCTGCCCACAAGGTATCGTTTCTCACAAAACCATCATGCACGTAAGCACCACTATACGCTCCTACATAGGTAGGATCATCGGGATTATCATTAAGATCAAGGATATAGGCTCCACCATTGGCGAGATTGGACCCAAAAAGATAAGCGAGTCCATTGTCATCTATGAAGATATTGTGAGCAGTATTCAAAGCATTGTTTTGCCAAACGCTCACTTCCACACTTTGAGGTAGGTTTTCTAAATTGATAATTTTCAAGCCTCCACTTGTTTCATTGACCACATACAATCGATGATTCCAAACCTTCAAATCACGCCAAGTACTAGTGGGTCCAGGAATGGTAAAAAGCTTGATGGGTTCTGTTGGATCGCTTACATTTACAATAGAGACACCATCTGTCAAACCGACCAATGCATACTCATTACCTGAGTCATCCACGTATCCCCATACATCATTGAGTTGTTGTGTATAAGTCAACTGGCTACCCAATTCAATATTCAATTGGGCATGACAGTTTAAAGCAAGTGTCAACAATGTAAACAAAACAATAAACCCCTTCATAACAGTCTTTTTGTTAGAATTGGCACCAATAAGGTACAAATTCAATACTTACTTATATTAAGATATAGCTTACTTCATAAAACATATCAAAACAATGTATTAAACATTGATTTTTTTAAAGCATACGAAGGGGCTATATAAAAGTTGCAATCTCATAAAAATTGTTTAAGAATTTAACATCCCTTTATATTAGAAAAACAAATCAATGTTGGAAGCAAAATCTTGGAAAGTATCTTTATGTTTTGTCTAATTTATCAGTTGTATTTGTTGTTGTAATTTTTAGTTTTATCCCTTCGTTTAGTAAGGATGAATTGTGAATGATGAATGCAGTTCATTTTATGTTTTTTTAGGAGCGAAAGGTAAGGTGCATTGTCGTTATGGAAAGTCCCGCTATCCGTTCTTATAAATGCAGCCAAGTTTTACAAAGCCAACTCTCTTGCATTTATACCACTCCTATCGGGGCTAGTTGGTTTGGGTTTCTACCTATAGTAACTGAACTA
>JAHDBB010000066.1 GCA_020630635.1 Chitinophagales bacterium | reverse complement strand
TAGTGACAAGTGACGTTCAGCTATTTTTACAAGTTTGAGTACACAACAAAAAACCTACCAATCCCAAAAACCATCCACAAAATCCTATCCATCTTTTAGGCATTTTCCATCTATTGGCTCAAAGGATGTTAATAGAGGAGCGAAGGGTGGAGTACTTCGTCGTCATAGAAAGTCCCGCTATCCGCTCTTATGAATGCAGCCAAGTTTTGGGCAGCCAACGCTTGTACATTCATACCACTACTATCGGGGCTATATTGGAAAGGACAGAACGCTGATATACATAAAGGCATTTTAAATTTAGATTTTTCAAAAATCACCTTATTCCTCAATATTAAGCAATCCCGCAAGTCTTTTCGACTTGTGGTTCTAAATGCAAGTAAGTCTTTTCGACTTACGGAATCTAAAAATAGTTTGCCGTTATGTATAGTTCATTTTTTATCACTTGTATGCTTCATCCTAAAGAATGAAGCAAAAACTTATGTCTTTCTTCCATCCCTTATGTGGTAAAAAATAACTAAAAGCAGTCAAAGAACCACAGTCACCATCCACTTGTCACCAGTCACCAAATCCCTACCTTTTACCCTCCATAAACCTCGTCATCACCAAATCCAAATTCGACAAAGTTTTCTCCAGCCACTCCATATACTCATCATCCCGTCTCTTGATCGTCTTATCAATCTCATGAACCGAATCATTTAGACTTTTCCTAATATTGGTCCACAACAAACTCTCCGTATTTTTAAACTCCTGAATTTGATTTAAAAGCAACTGGGTATTATCGACCAAGTGATAATGCTGATGTACAAAAGTCTCCAACTTAGTCGAAATCTCATTGATGTCTTTCGAGGTATTACCGATATTATTAGCAGTCGTTTCCATCTGTCCCACAATCGTCGAAAACTTCTTATCCTCAATCAATACGGTTTGTAATTCCTTAATCATTTGAGCTAAATGACTTTCATCCGAAACCAACTGATGTGTATGTTTAGCGACTTGTTCCGTCATTTTTGCAGTCTCCTTAAAGTTGGCAGAAACTATTTGATAGTCTTGTACCAGTTGTTTCATTTGCTGATGATTTTGCTGTTGCCACTCATTGAGTTTTTGGACACTATCATTCAACTGGTCAAAATTTTCTTGAACTAAAGCACTAATGATTTTATTCATTTGTTGGCTAAACTCTTCGGTGACTTTTTTCATCACTTCGACTAAGGCTTCCGTATTATTTTTCTTTAAATCTTTTGAAAAACCATCTAATTGCTTCGTCAAAGCAGCGTGATTTTGAGTCATCAAGGTCAAAATACGATTGGTTCTTTCTTTGAGTTTAAGGTCATTGGTTTTAATCGTCTCTTCGATAGAATTGATAGATTTATAAAATGCGTTTACACTTTGACGCATCATTTGACTATCTTCTTTACGTTGAGTATGTATCTCGTTGGTCACTTGATTTAAGTCATCCAATAACAAATTGACCGTATCTATTTTGGTATGTAAAGCATCTTGGTTGATGCTCAATTGCTTGGCGAATTTACTTTCTAATTGAGCGTGGATTTCCTCTAATAAGTCGGTGTTTTTATCTTGTTTGGTTAAAAGGGCGATGATCTTATTGAGGGCGGCTAACTCGTCGGGAGAGTGGACTTCTAAGACCTTTTCTTCTTCCTCTTGTTCCTTCTCTTTTTCCAACTGCTCGGCTTGATAGACTTTATACTCCACCAATCGCCCAAAAATCAAGGCTAAAAAGATACCCAATATGGACGAGATAAAGGCAGTCCGCAAGCCATTCAACAATTGCGGGATACTCTTATTCAAAGTTTCGGTATCGAAGGACATCAATCCTACGGCAATACCCAAAAAGGTTCCTAAAATACCAATGGTCGTAAAGATAGAAGGGATGGAGCGAACAAGGTAAGGATTTTTTTCTCCTTTATACGAAAAGAGATAATATGTGCTATATAATGCCCAAAGTATCAATAATACAATGGCAGCAACCAAAAATATATTCGTCATTCAAAGAGATTGAAGTTGTTTTTACTAGAGTGACAAGTGACTGGTGACAAGTAATACTTTGCGTCTTTTTATAAAATATAGTTAGTTAAAGTATTATGGAGGATTGTGCAATCACCTTTGTTGTTGCAAATTTAACAAAAGTAATGACAATTTGTAATAAAATTTGGGGCGATGAGACGTTTCGGTTCTTTACTTGGTTTGGGGACGACGGGACGAATTTCTGTTCATTTCGTGGTTTTTGGGGCGATGGGACGATTTTGGTTCATTTCGTGGTTTTTGGGACGAAGGGACGTTTTTTGTCAATTAACCATCAAGTTATACGTCCCTTTTTCGTCCCCTCGTCACTTTTTACAGTCACTAAGAAGTCCCGACCTCAACCAACTAGCCCTGATAGCAGTGGTATTCGTGTCGCAGCGTTGGCTTAGAAAAACCTAGCCACACGAATAAGAACGAATAGCAGGACTTTCCATTGCGATGAAAGAAAAACCTTTCGCTTCTCTAAAAGATTCTTTACTCAAATAGATGCTAAGAGAAAATGAAACATTATTCAAAAGTTCGACCACTTCGTTTACTCATTTTGAATAAGTTTCATTTTCCATCTATTTGACAAAGAATAACACCAAAAATAAGAATAGGATTTTTAGGATTATTTTCGAAATTAATAGGATTTTAAGTCGTAGAACCGAAAAAACTTTACTTCATTCTCTAGGGTGAAGCCCCGAAAAGAACCGAAAAAACACAGCTTTACGTACTTCTTTAGAAACTATTTCAAAATTAATCGTCGTATTCCTACAAAAACTAAAATTAGAGTCGAATAAGCTATAAAAAAAGGAATTACATATCTCTCTAAATTTAGTACCAGCATCAGACTCATAATCAGCAATTGAAATCCTAATCCAAGAGTAGATAACATCGTCATGAACCATTTTGGAAAAGATTTACTATCTATTGCCTTCCTATCAAGAAAATATATCGTTTTATCAAATGAAATATAAAGGAACCTAAAAATTTTATAATGGATATCAACATTCCGTTGATTTTCACCTTGCATGGCCTTTGGTGCAGAATCTTCAAAAACACGACTTGTTAAATCCCCATTAACATTATTCCGCAAAATAACATAGTAATAATTGTAAAGTGTTCCTTGTAATTGTATTCCAATAAATGCTAATAGAAGATACAAGAGCGGATCATCTGTAATGTACCAAAAAGTAAATAAGAATAGGAAATTTAGAATGATGTCAGCAATAGAGTCCAAATAACGACCGACATAAGAAGGCATTTTTTTTATTCTAGATAGCTCACCATCAGCAGCATCTAAGATCGATTTTAATACTAAAAAAAATGCTGCTGCAAAATTGAATTGGTATATTATACAGATAATAGCGAGTAAACCTGAAATAATAAACCAATAAGTAACGTGAATTGGTGTAACAGAAGTGTTTTTTAAGGCAAAAGCAATTTGACGAGCTACGAACCTACCATAATCTGATAAATCAACAAATTGATATTGTTTGGGTAATTTTGACATTCAATTTTTACGAATAAATGAAATATAAATAGTCTGCTTATAATATAAGTACCTAAACCCAAATAATCGACACATTTTATGAGGGTCTCTTTTTCACTCATCCTGCGTTATTTTTTTCGCCAATAGCCCTGCTATTTGTTTAAAAAATGCCTTGTCTGATTAAAAAATAGCCTGCCTCAAAAATGACGATTATTTACGCATAGGTACTTAATTGCACAAATTTACACATATAAAACCATATAAACTACTTTGTCGTAAATCCCTTAGAATATAGAAACATATGTGTAAAAATATTTATTGCTGATTGGAATGAGATTTGCTGCTACGATTTCTACCAACAAAGAAAAAGCCAAATAAAAAAACTCAAAAAAATATTAATCGGATAGGCAATATATTTCATGGATACCTATCCAATTGTTTAGTATAGAACATAAAAAAACAGCCCCATCCAAAAGGACAAGGCTGTTTGAACAAATATACTATATAAGTAGTTATCGTGTGTTTAAGGCAATTTCTCCGAAATCACATAATTCGTAATACTACCTAAATTTGCAGGGTGTTGAACCACATTAAAGAAGAGATAAGTTGGTTCATTATTTACACCTTGATAAATCGTCTGGCAATCCACATTCACATCCCCCATATTGTAGCCATTCAAAATAAAGTTAGGTTGAGCATCTGCATTTTCAGGAGACAATAAAACCTCAAAGAAAGCCTGATTCACACCAGAACCTTGTCCTTGAAAAATCACTGTACCATTACCATTTGTATCACCAGCCCAAAGACATTGCTCTCCTGTATTATCTACAAATTGAGCATTTAGACCGTACGTAGCAATCTCTGTGAAATCGACTCGCTCACTTTCAGTCGGTGCATTTTTGTTTAAGTAAACAGGTAATTGTGTCATCGTACCCAAGTGATTTCTGTGACGAACAGCGATGTGATAGTAGTCTTCTTCTTGTAAAGTTGGGAAGCTCAAAGGCGATACACCATCTGTTGCAACGATGTCTCCATCTCTTTGTAACAAAGCAGCCGTTGTAGCGACTACTTGTGCTGGATTGTCTTTGTCACGAATCTGAATGAACATCCAATCGACAATCGCATTTTCTCCTTCTACTTCCAATACACTCGCATCAACCGTTTCACCGCCGCCTAAGCCGACATGTTCATAATTCGTCATTCCTGAATATGGCTCTACATCTGGAATCAAATCATCTTGTCTTAAAAGATCATTCATTAAGCCATCTGTTGTACTCATTCTAGCACCTTGAAGCATTACACGGGTCAGTAAATTTACTCCTCTATCAACCAAGATTTCCTCAAAGTCATTATCATCCTCATCATTAGGAGAGTTGTCCAACATCATATCGTTGTGATTTTCCACTAAGTCATTAGGATTCGTAAAACCGATACCTGTATTTCCATCAGGAGTAGAGTCATCATCGTCTCCACTATCAGAAGAAATCTCTGCCCAGTTCACGTGTTTACCTGTACCCAAAGCAGCCACATTTACAGTCAATTCTAACTCAATAAAGTCGCCAGGTGCAAGATCAGATAAGTCCCAGTTGATTTGTCCGTTGTTGTGGATACCACCTTGACCAGCACTTACAAAAGTCAATTCTGATGGTAAACGATCCATGACGCTATAGTCGCCAGAGTTTACAGCTCCTTGATTGGTTACTTTGATGATAAAGTTAACATTGTCACCAATCTGAACCGTACTTGGTTGATTAGGAGCTAAGATTTTGATCAGAGCTAAGTCGTACTCACAACCCTCTTCACTTTCTAGGACAGTCGTAGAAGCTGTGGCAGAACAACCATTTTGAGAGATTGTAACTTCGTAAGTTCCAGCTTCTGTAACACTAGGACTTTGCATCGTAGAAGTAAATCCGTTAGGACCTGTCCAGCTATAAGAAATACCATCGCCTGTAAGATTGGTTTCAGTATTTAATTGAACAGTTGGTTGATTGCAGCTTAATGGACCATTATTAGAAGCCGTTGCAGTAGGATTATTTTCGTTGATGGTGATTTCATCGGTTGCCATACAACCAGCACAATCCGTTACTTTAATAGAATAAGTACCAGTTGCATTTACAGTAATATTAGGTTGGCTAGAAGTAAATCCATTAGGACCTGTCCACTCATAAGTGATCGCTGTATTGTTGCTTGGAAGATCAACAGGGTTAAGATTCATAACCAACTCTGAACATTCTCCAAAAGTACCGCCAGTCCAGCCGCCTAAACCTAAGCCGCTTCCATCGTTACCAGCACCATTAGCCAAGATAAAATCTTTTCCATTTTCTTTAGGCTCAATCGTCAATACTTGTCCTCCAATGGTAATCGTACCATAGAATCCTGTATAGTAGTAAGAAATGGCACCTAAGTTGTCCGCATAACAAGCACCTTCAAAGTTCATACCTGTATTCGATTGTCCAAACAATAAAAGCTCAACAACACCTGTTTGACCACCATTGTGAACGCTTCCAGTAATGGTTGCTGTTCCATCTGCATATTCTGTTAAGTATAAGTCCTCTCCTGCGGTCCAAGGCGTGTGTAGTCCTTGACATCCTTCACCTCTTTGAAAGAATACACCAGGTCCATTGTCTCCAAAGGCGCAAATAGGATCAGAGTTGACAATTCTATAAAGGTTCGTAATATCAGAACAGTCGCTTTGATTGCTTACATTTGCTGAAATATTGATGTCTTGACCAGCACAAATACTTTGAGCGCCACTTGCATCAGCCGCTACAGCTAAGTTGCTTACATTTACGGTAATTTCATCGGTAGCTGTACAACCTTCACAGTCTGTAACAGTAACCGAGTAAGTTGTTGTTGAAGTTGGATCAACTGTGATACTTTGAGTGGTTTCACCCGTTGACCAGCTATAAGAAGTATTGCCGCCATTGTTGTCTGGACAAGCCAATGCGCCCAACATAAAGTTGACATCTCCAATGCTGTAAAAACCATTTCCATTGGTAATTTCAAACCAACCACTTGCACCAAATCCTAAAGAGGTAGAATTGGCTCCGTCTCCTAATTGGAAAGAGGCTCCTCTACGAGTAATGGTAAATTCTCCATGTTGAGCAGAAGTAAAGCTACCCGTAGTTGTTGGATAATAAACCCAATCTGCTGTATTAACTTCACCGCAGTTGTTACCTTTTGGGCTGTCTGCATCTGGTGGAGTCGTTGTCGCTCCTTCAAAGAGAATATCAAAAGTTACTTCATCGCCATTGTTGCCAACTGCCATTCCCATATAACGAGCCGTTCCATTAGAGCATTCTTCAAAAGAGGCAGAAGTAAGCGTAAAGTGTACGGCTGGACCTTCTGTTTCTTTTAAGTAAAATCCGTAAGTATTATCATTATTACAATTGATGGTGTTGGCTACTTCTCTATAACAACAAGAACAATCATTGGCATTGTTGACACCAGCCGTCAATGTGATGCTTTCGCCCGCACAAATATCTCGGCTATCGCCCATCTCCACATCTAAATTACAAACAGGTTGTGGTAACATCGGAGGAACATTGTCACAAGGACAATCTACTTCGATAACTGCCCAATTGACATGAGTTGCTGGTACATCATTCCATTCTCCATTACCTCTTACATGAGCATAATCTTCTCCATTAGAATCATTGGGTTCATTGCCTGACCAATTGGTATAAGTAACAGGTTCTCCATTTGCCCAAAGCCAAGAACCTTCGCTGCTTGCATCGCTCAAGCCAATCCAAAAGTTACCTGTTCCAGTTACATTTCTTAACCAATCATTTTCTGCTTGGCTACTAATGGTGGCTAAGTAACCGCCTAAATTATTGGCATAGGCAGTTGCATCGGTATAAGTAACATCACCGTTGAGTTTTTTATAATAAACGTGTCCATTAAATTCGCCTAAAAATTCAAATCCATTGATGTTGTTATTGACACCGCTACAGTTCAAGTTACAAGCAGGAGGAAGCATCTCAAAAGCTCCACAAGGTTGTATGGTAAAGGTCTGATTTTGACAGCCTTCTACAGTGTAGCTTGCATCAAATTCTAAGGCACTCCAAGGACCGATTTTGGTACGCCACATTTCGTGATCTTCTGTATAAACGGTATAACTCGCACCTGGAGCGATGTTGCCGATAAATATATCACCAGTGGGTAGCCAATGGTATAATTCGGTTGTACAACTTCCTTGATTGATAATCGTCAATTGTACACTACATTGAGCCAATAGGTCTTTTGTAGAAAAAAAAGTGAGTAAAAAGAGACATACAAAGCAGTACTTTGTAAGACAAGAAAGTACATTCTTACCTTTTGGGGTAGTCACTAGATTCATAATTAGTTATTTTGATTAAATATTTAAACAATAATTTGTACCAATAAGTAAATAGGGAAGAAGATTAGGTGGTTTCTTTATTTTTTGGAGCGAAAGGTTTGGTGCGCTGTCGTAACGGCAAGTCCCGCTATCCGTTCTTATGAAGACTCCAAATAGGACATTTTTTCAAAAAATGTCCTATTTCCGTATTCATACCACTACTATCGGGGCTAGATCGTTATGGACAGAACCCAATAGTAGCTGCACTACTTTAAAATTTTGAAATTAAAAATTAGCATTTTATCCATTCGGGGCTATATTGCATGGTTGTTACCTTTGCAAATAGGTTAGATAATGTATAAACCCCAAAAGAGCGATTATTTTAGAAGTAGTGTCCTGGACCAACTAGACCCGATAGCAGCGGCTATGGCGAAAAAGCCTGGCTTGTAGAGAGAGGCTTCGCCATAATAGCGTATAGCGGGAAGCCCCAATACGACAAAGCTGTGTCAGTTCTCTCCTAAAAGAAATCACGAAATGGATAGAAAAACCATTTATAAAAAGCGGTTATCTCCAAAAAATAATAAAGTAAATACCTAATTTGATTAAAAATGGATGAATTTGAGGATGGGAAAATTCATCTGGTTAGTTATAGTGAAGGGCAAAAAATATATGTGTATGATGGCATTGAGACAGGGTATATCTCAAATGTAACAACAAAATTAAATGATTTTTATTACAAAAGCATGATTTTATGAAAAAAAAACATATATTTTGATGGAAAAATATACAAATAGAAGTTTAAAAAGCCTCTTTTGGTTGTGTATAGATAAGTAGATATGTGTGGAGAAGCAACGATTTTTCGAGTAAGTGAGTTTCAAAAGAAAAATATATTTTAATTTTGCGGAATCATGGAGAAAAAAATCATTATCGCCATAGATGGATACTCATCTTGTGGAAAAAGTACCTTAGCCAAAGATTTAGCCAAAGAGTTGAATTATACTTATATTGATACAGGAGCTATGTATCGAGCTGTGACTTTGTATCTCATCCAAAATAAAATTGATATTGAAGATGTCGAAGCAGTGGAGGCGTGTTTGCCCAAGATCAAAATTGAATTTATACAAAATGAGATCTTAGAAAAATGCGACACCTATTTGAATGGTCAAAATGTGGAGTTATTGATACGATCCCCTTATGTGTCCTCACAGGTCAGTGAGGTAAGTACCATCAAAACTGTCAGAGTGTTTTTAGTAGAACAGCAAAAGGAAATGGGAAAAGCTAAGGGAGTCGTAATGGATGGTCGAGATATTGGAACGGTTGTTTTCAAAGAAGCAGAGTTTAAGTTATTCTTGACGGCTGATGTTGCCACCCGTACTCAAAGACGCTACGATGAATTGATACGTAAGAACATAGAGGTCACTTTTCAAGAAGTCCAAGCCAACCTCGAACATCGAGACCATATTGACACCCATCGAGCCGAAAGTCCCTTGTACAAAGCCGATGATGCCGTTTTATTAGACAATTCGATTTTAACGAGAGAAGATCAATTGCGCCTAGTCTTGAATATGGCTAAGAAAGTGATTGAACGCATCAATATACAGAGCGAAGAGACGATTGAATCAACACCTGAAGAAAAATCATAATGATTAGCTAATTGGTTGACTTTCAAAATACAAAAAATGAATTTTAAAATTTATACGCCACAAAATGAGCTGATTAAAAAATTCATTGAACGATACATATTTATTGAAGAAAAAGAGCTGGATTACACTCAAATGACTTGTTTTCCCAATACCAATTATTGTTTGGGGATTTTACTCAACAAGTCTTTGAAAACATACCACTCAAAGCGAATTGTTTTTGGTCCATCTGACTCAACACATCATTATATCACAGGCATTTACAATGCGCCCATTCAACTCATTTTTACAGGATCAGACTATCGGGAGTTATGTGTTGACTTCAAGCCTTTGGCATTGCAATATCTAAACATGGAGCCTTTGAAAAAGAATCAATTTGCTTTTGATTCCTTTGCTCGTTCCAAACGTTTCAATATCAACTTATTGGCAGCGATGGTGACTTCCTTTTTCAAGGAAAATATAGACAATCCAGCCGAAGAGTTAGATGCTTATTTTTTGTCTGTTTTTCAGTCAGAAATTTTAAGGGAATACGAAGTACTCAACAATGAACAATTTTCTTCTATTGGAGAATTACAGGCTGCTTTGTGTATGAGTGAACGCTCCACTTATCGTTTTTTTCAACAACAATTGGGGATTACTCCTTACCAGTTTTTGAGCATCCAACGATTTCGCAATTGCACTTCCTTGCTTTATACCTATGCCCAACTTTCCGACATAGCCTACTTTACAGATTTGACAGACAATAGTCATTTGAATAAACTTTTTAAAAAGTATGCAGGTATTTCTCCATCTGCCTTCAAAAAGCAAGTGAGCAATTTTAATGATTTGTTGATTCAGTTGTAAAAGTCTTTATAATGGTGAATGGTGAATGCTCAATTATGAATGCAGTTCATTGTGTGTATTTTTTTTATTTGGAGCGAAAGGTTAATTGCTTCGTCGTGATAGAAAGTCTCGCTATCCGTTCTCATTCGTGTGGCTATGTTTTCCTAAGCCAACGCTTCTACACGAATACCACTACTATCGAGGCTATTTACCACAGACAGAACGCTTCACAAACTGAACCGTTTTAGAATTTAGGATTTTGATCTTAGAATTTAATTCATTTGCGGTCTCAACATATATTTCCAGAAATAATATAGAATTTTTTGGCAGGATTTTACAAATCCAAATAGTAATAGAGAGGTAGTTTTGTAAGAAAAAATATGAAACCATACTTTCTTTTATTATTGTTTGTCTCCTTATGGAGTGCTGCACAAAACAGCATGACAGGGACTTTAAAATATAATGTAGCACAAAATATCTTGTCTGCCAATCTCGAAATAGAGGTAGAACAACAAGCCTTTAGCAATGATACCTTGATTTTAAGATTAAATGCCAAAGCGTTGATTACAAATGTAGAAGGCGAGTGCATTCATTCCTTTGATTTCTCCCAATTCAATTCCATTGTCAATGCCCGTAGCAATCAATTGATTCTTGTTCAAACAGGCTCTTGTGATGCCGTAAAATTTACCCTTCAATATCAGATTCCTGAATATAGCAGCTACTTACATAAAGATCATTGGTTGGAAATACACAATGAATATTCCACCTATCCCATCAATAATCAGATGAAATTTACAAGGGATTTTGAGTTAGAAATGCCTGCTCATTTTAAATTGGTCAGTAATGGCGAGTTGAAGCAACTTTCGACAACTGCTTATCAACTTCATGTAGAGGAGGCAAATCCTGTTGTTTTTGCTGGTGATCAAGTACAGGTTCTTAAAAATGAAGAGGGTGTCTATCCAGACTTAGAAGTGTACAGTTATTTTGATGAATATGGCATGATGGATTCACTGTATCATTATCTAGGCAAAGGACTAGATTTTTATCACAGCACTTTTGCCAAAAACGATCCAAAGTCTGACTTCAAATTGGTGATTATTCCCTTTTTCCACAATTTTAGTTTTAGTCATGGAAACCTTATTTCGACCCGCACTTTTCAACAAGGCGATAGAGTCGTTAAAAGAATACATTCTTATATGTCAACTCCCTATCATGAAACCGCCCATCTTTGGTGGCACAAGGCAAATTCTGAAACCTATGATAATTGGCTCAATGAATCCTTTGCAGAATATACGGCTGCTCTTGCACTAAAGTCTGTGTTTGGGGAAGAAGCATTTGAAAAAGAGGTGAAATACTGGCGATCAAAAGCCGATAATTATGGCGCAGTCGTCGATTTTCAGCCGACTCAAACAATGGTTTTATATACCAAAGGCGCATTGATTTTGTATGAATTACATCAAAAGTTGGGAGATAATCGCTTTTATGAGTTTTTGAGCCTTATGCAAAATAAAGGTATAACCACCATAGATGATTGTTTGGAAATGGTGAATGGAGTTTATGGGATTGAAATTCGGGATTGGTTGTATGAAAAACTTAGGGAGTAGAGCGTTTTGGGCATAAAAAAACTGCCTACTTGTAAAAGTAGGCAGTCGAAGGAAGAAGTTGCTTATTTGATTCTTCACTAAAATTACTTCAATTTGGAAACCTAACGGGTCTCCCATCCTTGTACGTTAGCTTTTATAATAAGTTGCTCTTGTTCTCCAAGATTGGTAAAAACAGTCACAGTTTTATTAAAAATCCCATCTTTCCAAGGATTAAATTTGATGAGTACATCTCCCTTTGCACCCGGTAAAATGGGTACTTTTGTCCATTGCATGGCAGTACAACCGCAAGAGCCTTTAACGTCTAAAATCACTACTGGTTGACTGCTAGTATTAGTAAAGGTAAAAGTATGTTCTTGGGTGTCAAACATCCGCATCTCCCCAAAATCATGCTCTTGTGATACCCACAAAATAGCTTCATCATCTATCTTGTGAATGCTGTTGGTAGGTAATGCCCCTAGACCAAAAGGTAGGAGGAGTAAAATCCATACAAAGCGTTGTAATCTATTCATAAAAACTGTTTTGATATATATACGCAAAGTTTTATAAGTTGTTTGAGTATATGATTCATTAAGTTTTTTTCATAGTTCTTTCGCTTCGTAATTTATAGACAAAAGATCTATAAGCGGTCACTATTTTTATTCAAAGATAAGGGTCATATTGGGGTTGAAAATGTATGTACCCCTGTCAATTCTCTTGAAAAGTAAGCGGTTGTATGGATCCTCTCGATTGACTTCGTTTTTGGCTAAAATAGAATTGACATATTGGCGTTTACGACGGTATGCTTTGAGTATGACTTCGGGCATGTATTCGATGGTGAGCATAAAATCATCCATTGTCATTCCTTTGGATTCATGGTGTTTTTTGTCTTCTATGACATCATCAAAAACGGCTTTTACATAGTTGATGAGAAAGTATTCCATTGAACGTGGATTGATTTTGATAATTCGTTCTTTGGTTTTTACCTTGACTGCCGAAACCATCAATAAAGGGTACATTTTTTTGAGTTGTGCTTCTGAAATATCTTCTCTATCAAAGGCTTGTAAGGTGACTTGTTGTGCAGTGAGTCCCTCTTTATTCACAGTAGCTTTTTTGATGCCTTTTTCTAGTAGTTTTTTGATCCAATCTGTTTTGCCAAAACGAGCTGCTGCTGTCAATGCCGTATCTCCATCAGTCGTTTTAAAACCTACTCCATACTTATCTAATAGCTCAATGACTTGTTTGTATTTTCCACTTTTTATGGATTTTAGAAAACGTTTTTGCTCTGCTGTGAATGTATTGAGATAAGATTTGGCAATTTTGAGATTACATTCTTTGGCAAGGCGTTCTATCAGCTCAAATTGGTTGCGGTTTTTAGCAAATTCAAAGAGTTCTTTTTGTGCGCCTGCCCCGAAGTTGGGAGCAAAGGCTTGTTCGATAAGTTTTTCGACTTGTTCTTGGCTGATGTGTTTGATTCCTTTGATTCGGTCACGAATTTGCTGGGCTTGCTCAAACTTGCCTTGCATCTCTAAACGCTTCGCCTCCTTGAGCCATTCTTCTTCGTTGGAAAACTGCTGTTTGATATTGAGTTTTTCCTTTGTTGGTTTGAGTTGTAATAAATCTAAAAGGGGATGTTTGCGAACACCCTCGATGATGTATAGATTTTTGACAGCCCTTGTGATGGCAACATAAAGCGAATTAATGTAAAATTTAAAAGCCTCTAATTCTTTGTTGGTTTTGTCCTTGCCTCTACTGTATTTAAGTTCTTGTTCTAATAAATCTTGTCTGGTAACACCTTGTGATATTTCTTTAAATTCTTTGTCATAATCAGCAATAAAATTGATAAGAATGATATTTTCGTATTCTAATCCTTTGGCTTCTTGGATAGAGAAAATAAGTGGGGTGTTAAAATACTTTTTAGCTTTATATTTGTCGTCATTGTTCATCACCAAGATGGCATACTTGGCAGAACTTTGTGTTTTTTCATTGAGTTCCTTTTTGATTTTGTCATTGTCTTGGAAAAAAGCGACTTCTCCTTTGCTTTCAGAAACCGTTTCAATCAAATAAGTACTTTCCCGATCAATTGACCCAAAGCGAGCATTTTTAATTTTGAGTAAATTGTTGGAAAGTTGGGTGACTTGTTGGGAATTGCGGTAGTTGGTTTTGAGGATTCTTAGGATGGTTCCTTGCAAATTGGTTTTGAAAAACATGCTTTTGAGCTGGGACCAAGAGAAGAAGTTGGGATGGACAATTTGATTGGAATCACCACTTAAAATAAAGTTGTTGCCTTGATTTTTGGAAGACTTGATGGACTTTAAAATAAGCATCAACTGTATGTTGGTGAGGTCTTGGACTTCATCAACAACTACATAGTCGTATTTGGGAGCGACTTTTGCCAATGAATGAAAGGCGACAATATTGGAATCATAATATTTGCCTTCATTTAAGAATGTTAAGTATTTTTCAAAAATTTCATATACTTTGATGCGTTCATCGGCTAAAAAGATGGATTGTTTGACTCCTAAATTGAGATAGTCTTCTTTGGATAAGTAAGGCTTGTCGATGATAGAACCTGTCAAAACACCTTTAAACTCTTCAAATAATTTGTAGCTTTCTTTGATTTTAACGGATTGTTTGTAACGGCTAAACCATTGGTCAAAAGCTCGAAAATTGATTTCCTTGCCTTGTGGTAATTGGATGCTTTGGAGGTATTCGGTAAAGGATAAAAAATCTACCTCTTGTTTTTCATTGTCGAAGTTGTTGGCGTAGTAGATGGTTTGGGCGTTTTCCACTAAGAAAGAAGAAAGGGAAATGTAAGCGACATTGCCACGAAGATGCTTGACTTTTTCTAAAGTGAGGGCTGTTTTACCGCTTCCTGCTGATCCAATAATAATGAGAGGAGTAGATAAGCCATAGATTTCGTTTTGTTCGTCATCTAATGAAATGATTTTGTCTAAGACATGGAAGTTGGTATTTTTTTTATTGACATAAACCATCTGGTGAACATCTTCAACAGCGACTTTTTCGATATGGTGAATTTGTTTGATTTGTGAAGATTCGATGGTTTCACCTTTTAAAAATCGAGATTGTTCATAAGCTTTATGGGCAATGACTTCTAAAAGCAGTAGATAGTTCTCATTTTGATATTTTGCTATTTTGAAGAGTAAACGGTGGGTGTTGTCTAGCTTGGCATGATAAAAATCTGTATCGGCTATTTTTTGGACATCTGCTGATTTAAAATCTTGTTTTTTGAGAAGTTGCTCGGTTTTTTTGAAGGCTTGTTTGACTTTTTTGGTATCTAAAGCATTGTAGTATAATAAATTCATTGACTTTTTTAGTGGCAAAAATAGATAAAAATGGATGAAATGTTAATATCAAAATCCTAAATTCTAAAATAGATCAGTTTGTGTAATGTTCTGTCCTTTCAAAAATAGCCCTGATAGGAGTGGTATTCGTGTAGAAGCGTTGGCTTAGGAAAACATAGCCACACGAATAAGAACGGATAGCAGGACTTTCCATTGCGACGAAGTATCAAAACTTTCGCTCCTAAAATAAAAAATCGGATTACCAGAAAAATCCAGTAATCCGATTGAGAGGTATTTTTGTTTTATTTCTTAATCAATATCAAAACCCACATTGATTTTGATAATTTGGTCGAGTAATTGATCCGAGCGTTTATACTTAATATCAAAGACTTGTTGTACTTGGTCATTGACTTGCTCAAACGCATTTTCAAGATCCTCTGCATCTTCGACATTGGTTACAGCAGTAGTGATTTCAGCTAATTCGCTGGCATTGTAGTCATTGCTTTCTAACCCAATTCCGAAGCGTGGAATATCAGAATTGGTGATTTGATTGATGAGACTATTGGGATTATCACTATCATTGTCTTGACCATCGGTAAATACCACCAACGTTTTGTGACCTTCCAATTGGGTTTCTTGTAAAGACGCTAACCCTTCAGCAACTGCTTCATATAATTTGGTCTTATTGCCATAATCGTCAAACTCATCAACTGCATCTTCCACATCAGAAAGATCTTCAATGTTTTTAAAACCATGTGTGTCAATGGCTTCTGAAAAAGTGATGACAGAAACATAGTTATTATTGGATTGGGTAAGAATGTCTTTGGCAAAATCTTTGGCGTAATCCTTTAAGTCCTCCATATTATCGGTCATGGAAGCACTCATATCTAAGACCAATGAAACCACTAGATTGGTTTTGCTAATATTGCTGGTAGAAGATAACTCACTGTCTTCCTCCCAGTCTTCACATTCACAGACCATTTCATCACATTCTCTCACATGGATGTCTGTGTCCAATAAGTCGAGGTCGGTATTGACTCGAATTCCTGATATTTGGATTTCGACATCATTTTCGGTTTGTTGAACAAAAAACTCATCATATTCTACATCATTAGAGTGAGAAATATCACTTATATTGGGCGTGCCATAATTGGTATAATTGGCTCGAATATAGTGATCGAGGTCATTTAAATCACATTCGTCATCATCATTTGGATCGACAACAATAACATCATCGTCATCGTCATTATTGCCTGTGTCATTATCGTCATCACAAGGATTACAATTTATATCCTCGATGGTATCTTCATCTTTATCTAAATCTACCTGACAGGCTATTTGAGAAAAAACAAGGAATAGACATAATAAATAAACTATTTTTTTCATAGCATTTGATTTTATAATATCCAGTTATTTGGCAGTTACTTTTTATACTGTAAAATGTATTTTTTGTTGTAAACCATTCCTAAAATTACAAGATTCTAGGCATTTGGGCAAAGAATCTTGTACAATCGCCCCAAATATATTGCCAAGTTTAGCTTTCTTTGTGGCTCAAAACGGAATTTTATTGATGGCAATACGGTTTGTTTATATGTGTATTTATTTACTTTTATCTAAAACTCTATGGAATATTTACTTGTGTTGGTTTGGGGTTTTTTGGCAGCGACCATTTTACCTATTGGTTCAGAACCTTATTATATGGGTGTAGTGGTCAAGTCTGAAAGTTTGGGATTGCCTTTATTATTGGCGACAGTGGGCAATACATTGGGTGGTCTGACCACTTTTTTGCTGGGTCGCAAAGGAGGTAATATGGCAAATAAAAAGATGTCAGACAAAAACAAGGCTCGTTATGAAAAGGCAAGTAATTTTATCAAAAAATATGGTCCTATTTCTTTGGTGATGTCGTGGATTCCTATTGTTGGCGATATATTGGTAACGGTGGGAGGCGTGATGAAGTTGCCTACTTATCCTGCTCTTTTTTGGATGACGGTGGGAAAATTTTTTCGGTATCTTTTATTGGGTTTGACAGCTTTGGGATTGTTTTGATCTTCCTCCTAAAGAATTTGATAAAGAAGCGAAAGGTTCGTTGCTTCGTTGCAATGGCAAGTCCCGCTATCCGTTCTTATGTCTGCTCTAAATAGGACATTTTTCTAAAAAATGTCCTATTTTCGCATTCATACCACTACTATCGGGGCTA
>JAHDBB010000065.1:11766-17469 GCA_020630635.1 Chitinophagales bacterium | reverse complement strand
TAATGAACTTCCTCAAACGCTTTTTTTTATCTGACAGAGTTATTTTATTTGCTATCTTGCTGAATGCGATTTTGATATTCGTGATGGCTTTTCCCTACAATGACCATTTCCTCCCCTATCGTATTGCTGAATTTTGCTTCACCCTTTTTTTTCTGATTGAGATTATTGTCAAATGTCGTCATTATGGTTTTAACACCTACTTACAGGACAACTTTAATAAATTGGATTTTGCGATTATTATTTTGAGCATTCCCATGTTAATCAGTCCTTTTATTGTATTGCCGCAAGTGGGTCCTTTGCTCATTTTTCGACTTTTGCGTTTGGTTCGACTGATCCGATTACTCACTTTTATCCCCAATATTGGACAACTCATAACGGGATTAAGACGGGCTTTTAAGGCTTCTATTTTTATATTGATGGCGTTGGTTTTGTACAATTTTATGTTAGCGATTATCACTTGTGAATTTTTTAGATTTTTGGCTCCTAAACATTTTGGTGATCCTTTCATTTCGATTTTTACGATTTTCCAAATGTTTACGACGGAGGGTTGGAATGAAATCGCCAATGAGATCGCTGCTAATTCTGAGGGTTGGACGGCGGGCTTGGTGCGTTTATACTTTATGTTTGTGGTGTTAAGTGGTGGTATTTTTGGGATTTCGATTGCCAATGCGGTTTTTGTGGATGAGATGACGCTGGATAATAATGTCGTTTTGGAGGAAAAAATTGATACGTTGAATCAGAAGATTGAGCGTTTGGAGGCTTTGTTGTTGGAGCAACGGAAGGATCAGTAGTTTTTTTTGTGGTTGGGACTTTGAGCAGAAATAGAGAGAGCAAATTCGTGAATTTGCTTTACTTGTTGTACTACGACTTTTTTTGTTTTTTCTTTTGGGAGCGAAGGGTTGGATGCTTCGTCGTATTGGAAAGTCCCGCTATTCGTTCTTATCGCTATTGCCTCGCCACAACCCACGCCACCACACAACATAGCGATACCACTACTATCGGGGCTATTTTGGAAAGGTCAGAACGCTTCACGAGCTGAACCGTTTTAGAATTTTGGATTTTGATATTAAAATTTGATCTATTCGGGGCTAGTTCGTTGAGGTTTGGACTTCTTAGTATCCATAATTTTCAATCCAACAACCAATCTTGATTATATTTAAATTGTACCTAGTTTAGCCTTCTGTCTTGTCAAGTCTTTTAAATATTTCTTAAATCCGCTATTTTTGTCGTAAAAAGGTAAACATTATCTATCTTGCTACGTCATAAATGAGTATAGTCTAAAGGACACAAAGAACAGATGCTATCTGTTCCTACAAGTCTTTTTAGACGATATATAATCTTACTTAACATAAGAAAAATTAACAAGAAAATATTAAGAATGAAGTATATCTTAACGCTTTTAGTTACCCTCGCCTCGCTATCTTGGTTCAGTCATGCTCAAAATACGAGCATCAGCGGAACAATTAGTAATACGAATGAGTTAGATTCTATCCAATTGCGGATTGATTCTTCTTATTTGGGTTTTAAAAGCAACAAACTAGTGGTTCCCTTAGAAAAGGGTAAATTTAAATTTGATCTTGATCTTCAACAAAATGAGGTGGTGTATTTACATGTGGGTAAAGAACGAATCCCACTTTATGTAGAACCCAATAATCAGATAGAGATGACTTTTGATCAAGATTCTCTTTTGACCAATGTGGCTTTTGCTGGAGAAGGTGGAGCCAATAATGCCATTTTTCATCATATTTATGAGAATTATGGAGACTTGTATAACAAACGTTTGATGGAAGAAAAGATTAGAGCTGGACAAATTGACATTTTTGAGATGGAAATGTTTGATAAACATCATGCTCAAAGCGACTTTTTGGATAAAAACCTAGATAAGTTTGAACATAGCAAAGACTTTCAAAACTTTATCAAGCAGCATGTTCGATACAATTATTTGGGCAACTTATATGCTTTTCCTATTATCAAAGCCAATGCCAATCGCAAACAAACAGAGGTCAATCCATTACCCAAAGTAATGCAAGAGGTCTTAAAGGAAGATTGGGTCAATGTGAAAGATGCGATGATTAGCGATCAATATCGTAAATTCTTGGATTATTATGTTGTTTATAAAACTTCAGAAAGAAACGATTTTAAGAAGTTTAAGGATTATAGTAGATCAGTAGAAAGTAAGTATGTTTTTGCTCGTCAAACACTTAGTGAAAAACCTTTTTCTTACTTTTTAGCCAAGTATCTCCAAGAATTTTATGAAAAAATGAAGCCAAGTTCAGTTCGTTGGTTATATCGTGACTTAGAGGAAGAAGATGTGAGTAATATTTATAAAGGAGACATCAATAGCTTGTGTGCTAAAAAGATGGCTGAAGAAGATCCTGAAGAGGAAGAAGTGGCAGAAGCAAGTAATAGTAAAAGTAGTGGCTCTGCTTTGATGAAAGATATGGATGGCAAACCTGTCAGTTTTTCTGACTTTAAAGGAAAGGTTGTTTATGTTGATTTTTGGGCAAGCTGGTGTGGTCCTTGTCGAGCGCAATTTCCTCATGCCGCAGAATTGAAGAAAAAATTAATGGCGGAATTGAGTAAAAAGCAAAAAGACAAAATTGTGTTTTTGTATATTTCGATTGACGATACTGAACAAGGTTGGAAGGGAGCTGTTAAGAAAATGGGTATGGAAGGTTTTCAGGCACACTCTCCCGGTGGATGGAACTCTAAAGTTGTCAAACAATTCCAAATTAGTGGGATTCCTCGCTATATGTTGATTGATAAGAAGGGTAATTTTGTCGATCAAAAGGCTAAACGGCCTTCTGATCCTACGATGTTGGATACCTTGATTGAATTGATTAATGAATAATAAGTAACAATAACAAAAATTACCTAAAAGATATTGAAAAAGAATGTCCTTCTATCCCTCCTATTTTGGACAGATTGATTGAACTAATAAAAGAGTAATGCAAAATATTTTGGAGAAACAAATTAATGAAAATCCTCTTATCACCTCTCAAAAAAAGATTATCGGTAGAACAGAAAAAATTATCTTACCAGATTTACAACTAACGGGTATCGAAGCAAAAGTCGATACAGGTGCCTTTTCTTGTGCTTTGCATTGTAGTAAGGTCGAAATCTTGGAGAAAAAGGGGAAAAAGTCGCTTCGGTTTGTGCTTTTGGACCCTGAACACCCTGCTTTTAACAATAAAGACTTTTACTTTGAACAATATGAAAAACGAAAGGTCAAAAATTCTTTTGGGCAGTCGGAAGAACGATATGTAATTCAAACCCCTATATTTTTGTTTAATGAATCCATTCTTACGGATTTTACCTTATGTGATAGAGGTAATATGAAGTTTCCTGTGTTGTTGGGTAGAAAATTTTTAAATGATAAATTTCTGGTAGATGTATCTTTAAAAAACGTATCTTCGTAAAATAGAAAAGATTGGGTTCTGTGATGGACCGCCTACTCTGTTTAAAGAGTTAGGAATGAAGGGATGGCTAATTTCGTGTGGACGAATTGACCATCCCTTTATTTTTTTTATGAACATAGAGGTACTGTCTATAGCCAACTAGACCCGATAGTAGCGTTATTGCAAAGGGAGAGGCTAAAGGGTTTGTGAGGCTTGCAATAGTAGCGGATAGCGGGGAGCCCCGTTACGACGAAGCTCTCAAACGTTCTCTCCAAAAAATAAAACTAACAACTCTCATGAAAATTGCTATTCTTTCTCGAAAAAGCGTTCTTTATTCTACCACTCGACTCAAACAAGCGGCGGCTGATCGAGGACATGCCGTACGAGTCATTGACCATATGCAGTGTAATTTGATTATGGAAAAGGGTAAGCCTAAGATTCAATATCGAGGGGAAATTTTGCCTAAATTTGATGCCATCATTCCAAGAGTGGGAGCATCTGTTACTTATTATGGTGCTGCGGTGATTCGCCAGTTTGAAATGATGAATGTATATACTCCTGTGACTTCTAGTGCTTTGTTGCGCTCTAGAGATAAACTTCGTTGTTTGCAAAATTTGTCTCGTGCTGGTCTGGGACTTCCAAGAACCGTCTTTACTAATTTTTCTAAAAATGCCGATGATATTGTTAAGTTGGCAGGTGGTGCGCCTTTGATTATTAAACTTTTGGAAGGGACACAAGGCTTGGGCGTGGTCTTGGCAGAAACCCACTCGGCTGCCACTTCGGTAGTCGAAGCCTTTCATGATTTAAAAGCCAAAGTCATTGTTCAAGAATTTATTGAGGAAGCCAAAGGAGCTGATATACGGGCTTTTGTGGTCGGTGGAAAAGTGGTGGGAGCGATGAAACGACAAGCCAAAGAAGGGGAATTTCGATCTAATTTACATAGGGGTGGTTCTTCTAAAGTGATTGAGTTGAGTAAAATAGAAAATACTTCCGCTATTTTGGCAGCCAATGTAATCGGGTTGGGTATTGCAGGTGTAGATATGCTTGAGTCTAAACAAGGTCCCATGATTATTGAGGTCAATTCGTCTCCTGGATTGGAAGGTATCGAAGGTGCAACCGGTGTTGATATTGCAGGGGCTATTATTGAGTATTTGGAAGAGAGTGTCAAAAAGAAAAAGAGGACGAATCGGAAACGGAAAAAAACAACTTAATTTAATCCATAGCCTGCAGTCAGTTCTCCACAAGTTTTTTATGATAAGTAACTGGGTGACTTTCTGTTTTATATAGCTCTAAAAGAAGGTATTTTAACTTCTCAACCAAACTATATGCAGGGATCTCAACGCAAAATTATTATCAATGGTCAGTATATTGAACCTGATACTTCAATAGAGTTGAATTTGATGGTTTCTAAGCTGCCATCAAGAACACCTATTCATATTCCTATCTTTATCAATCGTGCAAAGGAAGATGGTCCCGTTGTTTTATTATTGGGTGGACTACATGGGGATGAAGTCAATGGGGTGGAAATCATTCGACGTATTATGGAGGCTCGTCATCATGTGCCTGAAAAGGGAACGATTATCACGATCCCGATTCTCAATATTTATGGCTTTATCAATTTTTCGAGGGAAGTGCCAGATGGCAAAGATGTCAACCGTTCTTTTCCTGGATCTTCGACTGGTTCTTTGGCGAGTCGAGTAGCTTACTATCTTTTACATGAAATTGTTCCACAAATTGATTATGGTTTAGACTTTCATACAGGTGGTGCAAGCCGTACCAATTATCCTCAAATTCGCTGTGATTTGCATGATCCAGAGAATCAAAAACTCGCTGAATATTTTCAGGCTCCTTTTACGATTCATTCAAAACATATTAAAGGGTCGCTTCGTTATGCGGCTTATGAGATGGGTAAACGCTTTTTGGTGTATGAAGGCGGAGAGTCTTTGCGTTTAGATGAATATGCGATCAAAGAAGGCATTGATGGATTTAGACGTTTTATTGGAGCATTGGGTTTGAGTACACCGCCTTTTTCTGAACGTAGCTTTGAGAAAAGTATCGTTATTCATAAACGCAAATGGTTAAGAGCGATGGAAAGTGGTTTGTTTAGTACGTATTATCAATATGGTGATATGGTACAGGCGAATCAAATACTGGGTTCTATTGCTGATCCTTTTGGGGATTATGAGTCTCTTATCAAGAGTCCTGCTAATGGATATATTATTGGGTTGAATAATAATCCTGTGGTGAATCAGGGGGATGCGCTGATTAATATTGGAATTACAAATTAATGGTGAATTATGAATGG
>JAHDBB010000065.1:0-11666 GCA_020630635.1 Chitinophagales bacterium | reverse complement strand
AGGGGGATGCGCTGATTAATATTGGAATTACAAATTAATGGTGAATTATGAATGGGTTATTTCGATTCCGTTCGTGGCTTCATCCTAAAGAATGAAGTAAAGGGATTTTTCTTTTTTAGGAGCGCATGGATATTGCTTCGTTGTATTGGAAAGTCCCGCTATTCGTTCTTATGCTAAAAACCTCGCAAAACCTTTTAGCTAACGCTGCATTTAGCATACCACTACTATCGGGGCTAGTTGGATTTGGACACGACCTTTCGTATCTGTTTTTATACTTTGCTTACTTCATCCTAAAGAATGAAGCAAAGTTTATTCTAAAGAATACTGTAAAAATATACTCTCATCTTTGATTTTAAAAAAGAAAATAAATTGGTTATTACAAGAGAATCTAACGAAGCCTACTGTTCTGGAACAAATCAAAAGGGCTTTGAATGGAGTCGATGAGTCTTGGGAAACCATACAGATCATTCCTTTTTCTACCTCTCTCCCACCTTTGCAAAATCCACAAGCTTTTAATATTGTTTATGGCTCTACGACTTTTATGTTGAATGCTTATCAAAACTCTGATTATCGAAGAGGTGTGTTTTATGATCCTGCTGTTTTTCAAATGCAAAATTATGTTCGACAATGGGACTCTCATGTTTTGAATCACCAGGGGAAATTGCTTACTTTTGGAAATATCCATACACTTGAAAGTCATCCTGATCAAAAATGGTTTGTTCGTCCCAATCATGATAGCAAGGAATTTGGTGGTCGTTTGCTTTCTTATCAAGAACTTTTGGAATGGTCTCAACGTATTATTCCTTTACAACTTTCTCATTTGAATCAAGATACAGAAATCTGGGTGGCTTCTCCTCAAAATATTGATAAAGAATGGCGTTTGTTTATTGTGGAAGATAACATTGTGTCTGCTTGTCGGTATCAGGAAAAAGGTGTTTTGAGTATAAATCGTTTCGATGTTCCTGCTGCTTTATTGGATTTTGTTGAGGCAAGAATACAGGCGTATCATTTATATCCTGTCTATGTGTTAGATGTGGCTTTGGTATCGGGCATTTATAAAATTATTGAGTGTAATTGTTTTAATGGGACGGGGTTTTATGATCATGAGGTTGAGAAGGTCGTTGGGGCAATTAATGGGTTGGTGAGGTCGATATGAGAAAAATCGTGATTTTTCTGTACTAGTCGATGGCTTCGGTTCTTTTGTGGTTTTTGCCACGAATGTGGTTTGTGGAAATTTGACAACAATACCCTCTTTGATTCTCCCTAAAGGGAGATGGTTCAGTTCGTGGTAAAAGTTGTCAAATTGCTCTGCATTGTGAGCCACAGTTCTGGTGCTAAGAAGTTGTGTCTTTAACGAGCTAGCCCCGATAGTAGTGGTATGAATGCAAAGGCTTTGAGCCACAAGTCGAAAAGACTTGCGGTAGAGTTTGGCTGCATTCATAGGAACGGATAGCGGGACTTTCTATGACGACGAAGTGCTTACCTTTCGCTCCTCATCCTATTGCTTTTTATTATAAAAAGAGGTCTAACAGTTCATTTTTGAATCCTCCCTCCAAAGGGAGATACAGTTCGTGCGTTTATTTTTTGATAAAAAAATCAATCGGATTGCTGGTTCTTTACTTGGGTGGCAATCCGATTGAGGGTTGACAAAATTACTTGCCTTGTTTCTTTGACCAGTTGTCTCGTAAGGTGACGGTTTGGTTGAAAACTAACTTTTCTTCTGTGGAATCAGGATCTACACAGTAGTAGCCTTTTCGCATAAATTGAACCTTGTCGCCTGCTTTGGCTGTCTTTAAAGATGGCTCAACATAGGCTTCGATCACTTTGAGAGAATCTGGATTTAGAAACTCAATGTATTCTTTGTCTTTGTGTCCATTCGGAAACTCGTCTAAGAAAAGACGATCATATAAACGCACTTCGACTTTTTCGGCATGTGGAATCGAAACCCAATGAATGGTTCCTTTGACTTTCAAGCCACTGGTATCCTCTCCACTTTTGCTATCAGGATTATAAGTCGCATGAATCTCTGTGACCTTACCTGTTTCATCTTTTACAAAATCCGTACATTCGATGATATATGCATTTTTGAGACGTACCATTTTGCCAGGAGAAAGACGGAAATATTTTCGAGGTGGATCTTCCATAAAATCGCCTCTTTCGATGTAGAGTTCTCTAGAAAAAGGCATCGTACGACTTCCACCTTCAGGATCACTTGGATTGTTGATCGCTGTCATTTCTTCCACTTGACCTTCGGGATAATTGGTAATGACTAATTTTACAGGGTCCAAAACGCCCATCACTCTTGGGGTAATTTTATTGAGGTCTTCTCTAACGCTAAACTCTAAAAGGGCGACATCTGTAACGGCTTCTCTTCGAGCGACTCCTACCCTTTTGGCAAAATTGCGAATAGCTGCAGGTGTGTATCCTCTTCTACGCATTCCTGAAATAGTCGGCATACGTGGATCATCCCAACCATTGACATGGTTTTCTTCTACTAAACGAAGTAAACGTCTTTTGCTCATTATGGTGTAACTCAAATTGAGTCGTGCCATTTCGATTTGAATGGGTTCATAAATGCGTAGAGTTTTATTGAGCCATTCGTAAAGCGGACGATGTACTTCAAATTCAAGGGTACAGATGGAATGGGTAATGCCTTCTATGGAATCGGAAATGCCGTGTGCAAAATCGTACATGGGATAAATGCACCATTTGTCGCCTGTTCGGTCATGGTGTGAATTGAGGATACGATATAAAATGGGATCTCGCATGTGCATATTGGGCGAAGACATATCTATCTTTGCTCGCAAAACTCTTGTTCCTTCTTCAAATTCTCCTTTACGCATTCGCTCAAATAAATCCAAATTTTCTTCCACACTTCGATCTCGATAAGGACTTAGTTCTCCTGGTTCGGTTGGCACTCCTTTCATTCGACTAATTTCTTCTTGTGAGGAATCATCTATATAGGCATGACCTTCCTTGATCAATTGTACCGCATAATCATACAATTGGTCAAAGTAGTCAGAAGCATATCGTTCTTCTTCCTCCCATTCAAAACCGAGCCATTCGACATCCTTTTTAATGGATTCGACATATTCGACATCTTCTTTGGTTGGGTTGGTGTCGTCAAAACGAAGGTTGGTTTTGCCTTTGTATTTTTGGGCAAGTCCGAAGTTGACGCATATAGATTTGGCGTGTCCAATGTGTAGGTATCCATTGGGTTCGGGTGGGAAACGGGTGTAAACTCTCCCGTCGTATTTGTCGGTTTTTAAATCGTCTTCAATGATTTCTTCAATGAAATTCAGCGATTCGAGGACTTCATTTTTTTCCATATTGGGTCTTTTTTTTTGCTTTTGAAACGCCAAAATTAGTGATTTTGTTCCAAATAATTATAAAAAGTTGTTTTTCAAGGGGTTGTGTTTGTAAGTTGGCTTTTGGGGTACGGGAGAGGGTATAAAAAAGGGCAGAAGCCCCACGCGCTCTGCCCTTTAAGTGATAACACAAGTGCCATCATTGACAAATATAACCATATTTTTATTGAAAGTAAAATGATTGCTTTTCACTTTCTGAAAAAAAAATTTTTAAAAATCAATTAAACAAGCTTCTTTGCTTCTATTTCTTTGAGACTTTCTCCATTCATATTTTTCCATACCATTCGTCCATTAGATGAAGCTCCTAAAATGACACTTGCCGCTTGTGATGGACTTGCAAATTCATAATCACTTTCCAAAAATCTTGCCTCATCTTTAGTGAGAATGAATCCTTTTTTCTCCAACAATTTTCGAGTATTAAGATGTCCTTCTGGAAGTGAAGGGGTGGGTTCTTTGCAATAACCGCTATTGGCTTTTACTAAAAAACCATTGGAGGTTAAAACACCTTCTGCTACAATACCTTTTTGTTTTAGATATAGTGTATCATCATTGTTTGTTGTTATCAACTCATCATTAGTATCTAAAAACTTATGCCCTAATGTGGGTAAAACCAACTTCATATTATCTATGAAAGTATCCATCTCGTCTTTGATCATTTGAGAGCTATTCAATTTGTTACCTGCTTTCTTATTTGTTAAAGTATATAAACGGTTCTTAGTAACTATATTGATTAACTGTTCTTCAAGATATTTTACATGCAAAATGTTTAAGTTGGTGTCTTTGGACACAAAAACGACTATTTCTTCAAAAAAATCCTTTTTTTCGTCCCTTACGTGTTGAATAAGTCGCTTCGCAACATTGTCAGACTCTCCAATATATATAAGGTGTTCATCTGGGTTGTTTTCGTCTTGTCCCAATAAAAAATAGACACCTGGTCTTGTAAGTTCTGGTCGCTTGGCAAAATCCGAAAGTAGATTTCTGGGAATTTTGATAGCCTGTCCTGTCCAATTGGAAAGATTGGTAATAATAATGCCATCTGGATCTGCATCTATTAGATAGTTGGTGATAGTAATACCTCGTTTTGACATATTTGTATTTTTTGGGGGTTGATATTGTTTTTGCATCAAGCTATGTTTTCACTTTAACAAAAAAGTAATTTTAATAAAATATATTGAAAAATTGTTAAACAACTGTCAATTTAAGGAATCGAATACAAAGAGTTTTGCATTTACTTTGTATTTTTGTCAAAAATTAATTCTATTAATACTATGAAAAGAGGCTTTTTACTCGTTTTAGTCCTACTTGTTGCTACCCTATCGGTTTCCTCTCAGCAGCTACCCGATTTTGGGGCAAAGTTTACGTCTTATACGGAGAAACTCCCCTTTCAAAAGAAAAATATCAACTGCATTCAAGCCAATGAGAAGGTCGTGTGGGTGGGAACCAACTTGGGATTGGCGCAAGTCATTGGCGATGACATCAACTATATTAATATTAGAGGTACGGAACAGTATAGTGTCAATACCATGTTTTCGGATGAAAAGGGTGGCAACTGGCTCGGTACTCGTATCAACTCCATTATTCAACCTCGAAACAAAAAATACGAATCCATTCCTTTGCCTGGTGGTGCAGACATCAAAGTCAATGCGCTACATTTATCTGGCAATAAGTTGTGGGTGGGAACGAATAAAGGGGGCATTTATGGAGTCCATACTCAGTCTGGAGCCATCGAAAGTGTGGCTAGTTCCTACAAAGGTGCTGTCAATAGCGTTTTTAGTGAAAAGGGTAAACTCAAACTGGTTGGTCGAGATAATGGGCTTTTTTATAATCCCAATCAATACCAATGGCAACAATTTAAAAGGGTCAAAAGTGTTTCGGATATTATCGAACAAGGTGGCACTTTTTGGGTTTTGGGCAAAAATCAAAATGGTACGCCTATTATTTTGAAGAGTACGGATAAGATCAAATGGAATGATTTTCATATCAATTGTGTCGCTCAAAATAATATGGTTTTTTACGATTTTGATTTGGATGATTCTGGTCGCAATCTTTGGGTCGGCACCAATATCGGTGTTTTGCAGTATAATTTTGAGGATGAAGTCTGTAACTTATTTACCCAAAGTCACTATCCTGATTTCAAAATGCGGGCGGTTCATCACCTTAGTGTACAAAATGATAGTACGATCTGGGTGGGATCAGATAAAGGGGACTTATATAAGTTGACCATCTATCCTTTGGATAAGGAAGAGGAAGAAGAGGAAAAAACGGAGGATATTGTGGCGGATGCTCGTACCAAAAAGGACAATAAGAAGGAGAATAAACGTAAAAAAGAACGAGAAGCTGCAAAAACGGAACGTAAAAAGGCGGAAACAGGTCCTCCTCCTAAACCACCTATCTCTATTCGAGCTAAAAAACAAAAGTCTTTGGTCAATTTTGATGACATCAAATGTAATGAGACGTTGGAACTGTCTGAATTGTATTTTGTTCCAAGTTCGTCTAATTTCCTAAATGGTCAAACGGCTAGACAGTATTTGGATATTTTGGTGTTGTATCTCAAACAAAATCCTTCTCACAATATTGAGTTGTATGGACATACCGACATTTTGAGTAACAATAAGCAGTATTTATTGGAGTTGTCCCAACAGCGAGTTGATAAGGTGGCGGATTATCTGGGTTCTAAAGGGATTAAGAAAAAACGGATCAATGCTATCGCTTATGGTGGTGAAAAGCCGATTATTACCAATAAGACGGATAAAAATCGTAACCAAAATAGACGGGTAGAAGTGCAGATTATGTGTGAGTAGTTTTTTAATGGTGAATTATGAATGCTGTTCATTTGTGTTTATACTCTTCATACACCTAGAATCAGGATTTCTTGGATTATTCGGTGCTTTTGTGGTTTTAAGTTTTTGGAGCGAAGGGTTGGTTGCTTCGTCGTGTTGGAAAGGCCCGCTATCCGTTATTATCCCCTTGTAGAGCAAATTCACGAATTTGCTCTACAAGGGGATACCACTTCTATCGGGGCTAGGTCGTTAAGGTCTCTCCCTATAGTAACTGAACCATTTTAGAATTGAGAGATTAAAATTCTGTATATTCTTCTAATTCTCAAAAAATTCTGTTAAAAAAAACTGGCACTAAGAAGTACTTGCCTCTACCAACTAGACCCGAATGAGTTAAATTCTAATCTTAAAATTCTAAATTCTAAAACGGTTCAGTTACCAAATGTTCTATCCTTTATAAAATAGACCCGATAGAAGTGGTATTGCTGCGAAGTTAGGCAGATTCAAATGATGACTTCAAGTCAACATTTGATTGAGCGGAAGCTAGAGCAGCAATAAGAACGGATAGCGGGGAGACCCGTTGCGATGAAAGAAAAGCCGTTCTCTCCTAAAAGAAAAAACAAAAAAACGACTGCCTCCACTAATTTTCTCCCAACGCTTCCAAATAATGTCCAACTGCCGCTGCACCTTTTTTATGAATCCGTTTTCGAGATGCATTCATCCGCAATCGCAAAGCCTCTTTGTCCATTGCAAAATCATTCTCAAAAATAGATTGATACAACGCCAACCAATAAGCACAATCCATATCCAATAAAACTTGCCCGAATAATTGCCAGACCTCTCCATAAAAATTAATATCTACTGTCGGTGACAAACCTTTTTTGGTCGATTCTAAATCATTGATGATGATAGGAAGCAATTCATTTTCCTTATTAAGTGGATGATTCAAATCTAATGATGTATCAATCAATGAATAAACATTGACCGCATATTCGACTTGCTCTTCTTTGGGACTAGAAATAGCCGCACTGATCGCATCTGTCAGATTACTTATTTTTAAATCGTCTGTATCATAATATATCTCACATAATTCATCACACGCTTCATTGATCCAAATGTCCACCATCTCGTCTATTACACCATTGCCACCATAGCTTTTGTAGTAGTAAGCTAAATCTAA
The DNA here is from genome assembly GCA_020630635.1 of Chitinophagales bacterium. Lineage (GTDB taxonomy): Bacteria > Bacteroidota > Bacteroidia > Chitinophagales > UBA2359 > JAHDBB01. The sequence continues at coordinate 4,341 of JAHDBB010000065.1, read as the reverse complement.
CCCATGAAAGATTTTGTATAAATACTTTTGCTTCTTCACTTTTCCTCTCCAAAATTTCAAGTTTCCTTTGTATCCTAAAAAGGGGAAGGCTCGAACTGCACAACGCCATTTGAAGTGAGCCACCTCTTCCCTACTCAAAGAAGCGTTGTTGATCTCAAAGGCTATTTTTTGTCTAAAATTCATAACTTAACATAAGAAAAATTATTAGTACTTATCGAATCAAAGTTACGTTTCCTTGTTTGACAAAAGGATTGCCTTCGATATCTTCTGCTTGTATATAATAAATGTAGGTTCCCATGGGTTGAGATTGATTTTTGAAAGTGCCATCCCAACGAGCATTGAATCCACTATCTCTAAAAATTTCTTCGCCCCAACGATTGTAAATAGCAAAAGCCTCCACAAAGGTAATGCCTTGTGCCTTGAAACCAAATGAATCGTGTAAGCCATCCCCATTGGGTGTAAATGCTGTTACGACTTTGATAAAAATGCTCTTGTCTACAAAAACGGTCACAGAATCTATCACATTACAAACGCCATTATTTGCTTCTAAGTAATAAGTCGTATGAACATCTGGATTGGCTAAGGTATTTAAGTCATTCGGATTGAATAAGCCAAAAGGTGGAGACCAAAAGGCATCGGGTACACTCGAAAACCCTTCTAAGGGAATCGGATCTAAAATAGGAGTCGTCAAGTCCTCCCCTGCTTCAATGATGGGCTTTTCATCTACAAAAACGATCATATCATCTGTTGAAATAAAACAATCATTGCTTATTGTAACCGTATAAGTAGTCGTTTCATTGGGAGCCGTTGTTGGTTTTACAGAATAGGGATTGTTAATACCATCTGTCGGTGACCAAACATAGTTTTCTCCATTCAGTACTTCTATATCCAATCGAATACTATCGCCTTCACAAATAATGACATCTTCATTTGCCAAAATTTCTACGGGATGAATAACCGAAACAGTCATGGAGTCTCTCGTAAAACAAATTTCATTGGAAGCTTGCAATATATAGATGAGTGTATCAGGTGGCGTGGCAATGGGATTGAGGCTATTGGCTGACAAGGTATTGACGTGGCTCCATAAGAACGCATCATAATCTCCTGTAATGCTGGCTTCCAATTGGGTACTGGCTCCTTCACAAATATCTACATCCTCACTTAATGTCACAACGGGTCTTTGTAAAACTTCAACAAAGACGCTATCTCTTGTAATACAATCTCCTCCGACTTCCATACTAAAGACATACCAAGTATCTTCTTGGGGTGTTACTAATTGAATTGGTCCATCGGAATTGGGAAATTGATTGGTGGGTTCCCACATAAACTCAATGGACTCTCCTAATGGTACACCTTGATAATTGCCTGTTAATGTGATGGTATCTCCCGAACAAATTTCAAGATGACTACTCTCTACACTTGTTTGGATGGCTTCAGGAATGACAATGGGATAATCGGCTAAACTTGCTTCACAACCAAATTCATTACCGACTGACAAAGAGACAAAATACGTTCCTGGAGCAGAGTAAGTATGACTTGGGTTTTCGTTATTACTGGTATTGGCTAGTGGACTTACATTGGGATCGCCAAAATTCCATGACCATTCATTGTAAAGTGGATTGTCAGTAGATTCAGCGAAAGTCACCGTAAAATCACCACAATCTCCTAATTCATAATCAAAGTTTAAATCTAAGATAGGATACATATTTAAGATGATCGTCACCGTATCCGCACAACTATTATTAGGAATGGTCGCCACTCCAATCATTTCATAAGTTCCTACATCGGTATAAGTGACGACTGGATTTAAGCTATCTCCTTCATAATTAATGACTCCTTCGTCTGGTTCTGACAAAATCCATTCTAAAGAGACATTTTGGTCATTGATACTAAAAAGATTGGTTTCTTCAAATCCATAAGAAAAATCACACTCATTTACTTGGTATTCATTGGGTCCTATCAATACGGCTCCTCCTCCTGTGGTGATGCCTACCGATTCGCAATCGGTGATATTGAACTGAAAATCTCGCCTAACTACACAAATTGCCTGTCCATCTCTATACTCGGTTACTTGTACACCAGCAACATATCGTCCAAAGTCTTCGGGATCACCCGTCAATAAACCTGTTTGTGGATCAATGCTCAATGGTGGACTTCCTCCTATCGGATCATTTTCAGAATAAGGTGCTACCCAATCAATATTTCCATAAGGTCCTGCAGTGGTAGGATACGGAATAGCTGTCGAAGCTCCATCAAAGGGTGTATAAAAACTATATACCAATGAATCACCATCTGCATCATAGGCAGAATGATCGTAGGCAACTGGCGTATTCAAACAAATAATGGGGGCTGGTGGATTGTTAAAAACCGCAGAAGTATTATTAAATCCTAAAGTATTGTGCGGTATTTCTATTTCAAAGGTCGTGCCTGTATTTTCTGGCTCAAATATGTTGGTAATATTGGCATTGCGACAACACCGTTGAAAAGTCAAGGTATAGATTCCTGCTGCTTGTGGTAGGGTAATATCGAAAGTGTAGGTATTTTGTTCTAGACAAATATCAGGAAGGTCAGAAAAGCAAGGGTCAACCTCCGTTTCAATAGGCGCAATTACTGGATTATAGATGGGTGCGCCTCCACTTCCAAAACTACCATTGGGATTGATGATAAAACCTGCTTCGTTTCTAATGGTAACATACGCAGGATTATCGCTTGCCTCACTTCCATTACAATCCCGATACAATTGCAAGATTACTTCATAGTTATTAAAACTTTGATAGGTATAGGATATTTGTCCACCAACAATGTGTCCTGCTTTTAGCTGCATAGAACAAACTAAAAGTAAGATATTGAATAAAATAATAAATGGTTGTTTCCAAGTAAATTGGCATTTCATAAAAAGCTTCTTCGTTGATCATTATTGAGTCAAATAAATAAAGGTGGGTCACTCATTTATTACAACGTTTGTCATGTTTCCTTTGTTGCTTTACAAGACTGTACCAATATAGACAAAATTGTGTTTAGCTAATAGATTTTTTTTGATTTTTTATTTGGTTCGTCTCGTGGCTTCATCCTAAAGAATGAAGTAAAGATATTTTTTTCGGTTCTTTCGGGGCTTCATCCTAAAGAATGAAGTAATGTTTTTTTGATTAGGAGCGAAAGGTTGGGTACTTCGTCGTTATAGAAAGTCCCGCTATCCGTTCTTATTCGTGTCGCCAACGTTTTACGAAGCCAACGCTTCAGACACGAATACCACTTCTATCGGGGCTATTTGGGAAAGGTCAGAACTTCTATTAATATACGTATTGGCACTGTTCAGTCGTGAGAACAGATGCAATCTGTTCCTACAATATTGGGTCTTAATTTTAAAAGCATCTATCAATAATGAAACAGGGTTAAAAATATTTTTCATTGTCACAATAAGGTAAAAAACACGATTTAATTTGTACTTTTACGTTAATTGACGTAATTTTACGTTATACAACGAAATAATACGTTATCTAATGGAAAAAATCAAAGAATTGACGAAGGTAGAGGAAGAGGTGATGCAAATTATTTGGCGAGTGAAGCGAGGGATTGTTCGAGACTTTATCAAAGAACTACCTGATCCCCAACCTCCTTATAGTACCATCTCATCCGTCGTCCGCATCTTGGAGAAAAAAGGCTTTGTGGCGCACAAGGCTTATGGCAAGACCCATGAGTATTATCCCATCATCTCCAAAAATGATTATCGTAAACACTTGATGCAAGGGATGCTTCAAAAATATTTTTCGGGTTCGATGGCGAATTTGTTCTCCTTTTTTGCGAAGGAAAATGATTTGTCTATAAAGGAATTGGGGGAAATACTGGAGAATTTGGAGAAGGAAGATGAGTAATTTGGGGACGAAAGGGACGATTGCGGTTCTTTTCGTGGTTTTGGGGACGAGGGGACTTTTTTATTTTAATCAAAAAAATGAGTCGAATATATTTCAAGCATCGTCCCTTTACGTCCCAAACAGGTAGAGGCTGAACAGTTCGTCCCTTCGTCACTAAAAATGGAACTAAAAGGTTGCGACCTCAACCAACTAGCCCCGATAGGAGTGGTATAAATGTAATGCGCTGGCTGCCTAAAACGTTGGCACATTTATAAGAACGGATAGCGGGACTTTCCATTGCGACGAAGCCCTAAAAGTTCGCTCCTAAAAAGAAAGAATCACGAAATGAACGGCACTACGAACTCTTAAAACTTATCAACTATGAATATATTCTTGAATTATCTACTGGAAGTCTGCTTGGGAATGGGGGGATTTTATCTTGGCTATTATTTATTTTTTAGAAAAAGCACCCACTTTCAATGGACTCGCT
>JAHDBB010000697.1 GCA_020630635.1 Chitinophagales bacterium | reverse complement strand
TATCCGTTCCTATGAATGCAGCCAGACTCTACCGCAAGTCTTTTCGACTTGTGGTCCAAAGCTATTGCATTCATACCACTTCTATCGGGGCTATTTTCCAACGGTTCCAACTTCTCAAAAAGAAACCTTACAATTTCGATAAACCATATAAGACCCAACCACCAAAGATGGATTACTACAGAGATGAAGAACTCAACCAAACTATTTGGGGAGGCTTATACATTTTTATAAAAGACCACCAAGACTTTACAGAATCCACCTTATTGGAGCATTTTGGGATTACCCAACAAACAATAGAAGCACCTCGAAAAACAGACTTTGATTACGACTTCAATATTTGTGTCTGTCGAAAAGACCATTGGATTCATATAGTAGATGAAACATGGTTATTTATCCTATACGAATACGGAGAGCATCTTTATGAAAACCTAGATAATTTGGGAAAAAAGTATGAGTTATTTTATGCCCAAGTTGGAGACATAGACGACTCCTTTGAATTTGCCTATTATAAGGAAGGCAAAGTTATCAGAAAATACGGCATCCAATACACCAACTTTTACGACAAAATTGAAGTATCCGCCAATGAAGGTGAAGCCTTACCCGTAGAACCTAAAAAGGAAACAGGAGAACCTCGAAAAGATGTACTAAAAATTGCAAAATACTTGGGCATAGACATCAACCAAGCAGATGGGAAGCTAACCACTTATACCATTTACAAGTCAGAATAAATAGAAATAGAACTACTACTACCTATAACCAAACTGAAGGTTGGGATTAAAATCTAAATCGCTAAGTGAAGTATCAGAAATAAAGTATTCCAAAATGGGACTAAGAGATTTTTTGATTTTTTAGGCGAAAAACGCAGTCATAGCAGGGCTATGACGAGTATTTTCAACAACAAAAATCGGAAAATATCAATGTCACATGGAATAACTTATTTTTGTTGCTTCACTAATAATAATTTCCCGAACTTCCGCCCCAGATTGTTCAGCTCCTTTTTTATAGGCTTTTGCCAAAGCAAAATTATAGCTTTCCTTATCGGGATGTCCCAAGATAATCACAATCCGTTTACGCATCTTTGATTAATTATTGATATACACTTTTAAAATTAATATACAAATGTTGTAGGAACAGATTGCATCTGTTCTCAGGAATGAACCACATCAATTATACAAAATCGAAAGTATTAGTTCCTAATGCATGTACCAATAGTTGGAGATTTTACCCTTGAAAATCTACCTTCACATGCATTCCATCACAATAAGGCTTATTCTTAGACTGTCCACATCGACAAAAAGCAGTCGTTTTATTTTTGGTTTCCATATTTCCATCCTTATCCGTCACCTTCAATGTTCCATAAACCAATAAAGGACCATTTTCCAAGACCTCCACTTTTGTTTCCAACGTTTTAGATTCTTGATTTCCTTCCTCATTCATATAGTAACTCAACGCACCCGAAGGACACTTCATCACCTGCCCTTTTAGTTCCTCCGTCGTCGCATTCTCCATATTAATCCAAGGTCTTCCTTTAGGATTATAAACCTTCGGCAACGTTTTCACACAAACACCTGCGTGAATACATTTAGCCGCTTCCCATACAATGGTCATTTCACCATTGGTATATTCTTTTTTGACATTTTTTTGAGCCATGATTATTAGTTTAGTTTTAAACAAATATAAATATTTTTTTCAACTTATAATGCTCCTACCCCAATTGCATTGGCACTTCCATCAACAAAACTCGTGCATCACTATTAGCGGTAATATGGATTTTATCCGTATCCCAAAGACCAAAACCATCTCGTTTGCCCAATTCCTGCCCCTCAATATTCACCTCCCCTTCCAAGATAAAGGCATAAACGCCATTGCCTTTGGACTTGATGATATAATCTTCTTCACAAGCTTGCTCTAAATTACCTAAATGAAACCAAGCATTTTGATGTACCCAAACTCCCGCATCATCCGAATTAGGAGATAAAATTTGTTGCAACTTATTCTTGTTTTCTGTCGGCTCCAAAGTAATCTGATCATATCTTGGCTCTACCCCTTTTTTATTGGGAAACATCCAAATTTGAAGAAAGCGGACTTCATCGGATTCATTCTTATTGTATTCGCTGTGGTAGATGCCTGTTCCTGCGCTCATCACTTGTACATCTCCTTCTTTGATGACCGCCACATTGCCCATACTATCTTTATGCTCCAAATCTCCCTTTAGTGGAATAGATATAATTTCCATATTGTCATGAGGATGCGTTCCAAAACCTTTGCCTCCTGCAACCACATCATCGTTCAAAACTCTTAATACTCCAAAATGCATACGGTCTGGATTATAGTAATTGGCAAAGCTAAAAGAATGATGCGAGTCTAACCATCCATGATTGGCATGTCCCCTAGTATTGGCTTTATGTAATACTGTTTTCATTGTTTTTATTTCGTTATTAGGTAAATGATTGAACCCGACTTGTTCCATCAATTTGTCATAAGTCGATTCTTTCAATTTTACATTTTTGGCACGAATAGAAGAGGTGCTAGCAGCAATACCTGCTGCTCCTAACAAGGATTTTTTGATAAAGTTTTTTCTGTTCATGGTGATTTCAAATTTTAAGTTTACCTTATTAAACAAATAATGAGAACAAAAGTTGCTGATCCTAAAAAATGGGTAGTGCTATATTTGTGATGCTGTATTGTTAGCGAACTGTAACTTTTTCACAAGGGATTGAAATCCCTCGCTCAAAAGAAACTAAACCATTTTCAAAGAGAAGGAATTCATTCCTTTTCCGATACTA
>JAHDBB010000064.1 GCA_020630635.1 Chitinophagales bacterium | reverse complement strand
ACACGAATACCACTACTATCGGGGCTAGATCGTTGCGGTCTCTCACAAATTGAACCGCTTTAGAATTTAGAATTTTGATATTAGAATTTAACTCATTCGGGGCTAGATCGTTGCGGTCTCAACCTTTTCATTCCAAAATTTGAAAATTGATCAAATATTCAAAATCCCGTTTACTTTTCGAGGTAAACGGGATTTTTTTGTCAAATTTATGTAAAAAAGTAGGTACAGAGTAGTTAAGACGATTGATAGACGACGTTAAGAAAACTTTTTTTGGTCTAAATTGTCCATATTAGTATTTTTGATAAAAAATTTATAAATCGCAAAAAAGAAAACATAAAATAAAAGTATGATTCAGACATTACTCAATTTAAAAAAGATAGGAATCATTGGTGCATTGACCTTACTATTAAGTCTTTCAATCAATGCTCAAGATTACTACTTCCTAGAAGATTTCAACAACTTAGATGTACTACAAAGTGTTGGTCAAGGAATCTTCACCGTACCTGAAGGATGGGTACAATATGACCTAGACATGCTACCCATTTTTGATGGAAGCGCACAAGGCGGATTTGATTTCAATGAGTTATATCCAGATCCCAATGTAGCTTTTAGTGTCATCAATTTTCAAGGCGAAGACAGCCCTTTTGTTGTTAGTATTGCTTACTATGAAGGTTTGGCAGGACCAGCCGATGACTGGTTAGCAAGTCCAGCCATCGAAATACCAGGAGAAGGATACACTTTAAGCTGGAAAGCTAAATCTGTAGATGCCAGTGAATCTGTTGCCAATGATTATGAAGTGGTTATTGCCACAGGAAATTCTGTAGCGGATTTACAAGGAGGAGATGTCGTAATGAGTGTACAAAACGAATCTTTCGACTTTGTAGAATACTCGGTTGATTTGAGTGCCTATGCAGGACAAACTATTCACATTGCTATACATGAAAATTCTGATGCAGGCTTTTTGTTAGCAGTAGATGACATTGGTATCACAGCACCACCAGCAGGTGTTGATGCTGTTTTGACCGACTTTAATATACCCATCGAATATGCGGTTATGCACCGTGCAGATGTGGGACCAATTGGTCCTTTTGAAGGAGACGTATTAAACTTTAGCGATGCTGCACTTGAAAATGCCATGCTAAACGTTTACATTGACAGTATTGATGCAGATGGGAACTTACAACCTGTATGGAGTACAACAAGTGAAATTACACCTACTGTTGGAATTTTAGAAAATGCTTCTTTTGTTATCAATGAAACCTTTACGCCAACTGTGGAAGGTTTTTACGCTTTAAGCTACGAGGTGACACACGATGCTATTGATAGTGATGTAATCATTGAAAATAACTTTTCAGAGTTTTATACTTTCCAAGTAGATGAAACCAATTATGAACGAGATGCGTGGTTTTTAGATGTAGAAGACATTGAATTATTTTATTATCCATTTGATGATTTGGAGGCAGGAGAAGTAGAACAAACTGGAGCTTTTGGTAGTGTATTCGAGTTCAAATCATTTGCCACTATTGACTCTATTGGTATTTTTGTTTACTTACCACAAGGCTCTATTACTTGCGACCTTTTCGAGTTTGATCCTGTAACCAATACCGTAGGCAATCTAGTAGCGACTACAGAAACATGGGAAGCCTTTGGAGAAGGCGGAGACAATGGACATTATCAATTATTGCACTTTGGAGAAGAAACAGTTCAAGTATCACCTGGATACTATATAGCAACAGCCAATGATCCTGCCAATGGTAATCTAAACATGTTGTATTTTAATTACTATGATACAGAAGATCGTTTATTTATCCAAGATGGAGCAGGAAGTGCTTGGCAATCTTTTAGCGGTGTTCCTAGTATCAATGTTATTGCAACTTCTTCTGAATTGGCTAGTTTTGTCAACTATACTTATGAAACATCTGGTTTGACCATTGACTTTGCAGGAAATGCCAATGGCTACATCGAAGAATGGCTATGGGACTTTGGTAACGGCAATACCGCCACAGGATCAGCCGTATCTGAAACCTTTGAAGAAGGAACTTACACTGTTTGCTTGACAGGAACTTGGCCAGACGGTATGCAATTAGATCCGTATTGTGAAGACATTACAGTTAGTTGTACGGTCAATGCTGAAGTAATCCCCACTTCTAATACAGCTACTATTGAAATCACAGAAGGTTTAGAGCCATTCAGTATTCTTTGGACCGATGCCAATGGCAATCCTTTTGACGAAGAAGGTACAACAATAGAAGGATTAGAAGAAGGAGTAGAATATAGTGTGATGGTGATTGATGCCAATGGATGTTCTACAACTGTTACATTTAGTACCGTAGAATGTAGCTTAGCGGTTGGTGATCCTGAAATCAACGAAAATAATGGAAACGTCAACTTTGGAGATAGTATAGAGAGTGGGCAAGACGCAGGCGATTTAACGTTCTACTGGGAAGATGCGATAGGCGATGATATAGGAACAGGTCCAGTTGCTTTTGGTCTAGATGCTGGCGATTATACGTTGGTGATTGAAGACGAAGTTGGTTGTACTGTAGAAGTAAGCTTTACCGTTCCAGAACCACCAGTTGATACCAATATCGAAGAATTAACTTTTGTCAATAGCTTAAATGTAGCACCGAATCCAGCCAATGAGCAAGTAGTTTTAAGTATAGACTTTAACCAAGCAACCACTTTAAGTTATTCGATTTACAACATCGCTGGAAAGTTGATTACAACACAAGATTTAGGAACAGTACAACAAGTGAAGGAAGTGATTAACGTGGCTTCTTTCAACAACGGTGTGTACTTCCTTCAATTACAAATGGATGACCAAGTCTATAACCAACGATTGGTGATTCAAAAATAGTTTTAAAAATGGGACGAAGGGGCGTTTTCGGTTCTTTACTTGGTTTTGGGACGAAGGGACGATTTGATTCAGTTCTCTTCAAATACAATCTGAGTCGATTTACAAAGTTCAACGTCCCTTCACGTCACATTTGTCCCTTCGTCACGTCTTCTGACACTAAGAAGTCCCAACCTTGACGATCTAGCCCCGATAGTAGCGGTATAAATGCAATGGATTGACGTGGGTTGTGGCAAGGCTGCATTTATAAGAGCGGATAGCGGGACTCTGCGTTACGACGAAGGGCTAAAAGTTCGCTCCAAATAAGAAAGAGCAGCTTTACTTCATTCTTTAGGATGAAGCCACGAAAGAACCGAAGTCACCAGTCACTATTACTTGTAACTAAAAAAAGAAACCCCGTCTGACAATTCGTATCAGACGGGGTTTCCTTTTTTTTGTTGATGGATACTTACGCTTCCTCCTTCGTATATTTGGCAGGAGCCTCCATGACCGTACCACACTTTTCACAAGTACGCAATTTTTCAGAACTGTAAAAAGCATCAAAAACGGTTAAAAAGTCCTTTTCAATATTCTCCAAAGGAAAATAACTTTCGTACAATTGATGATTACAATTATCACAGAACCACATCAAGCCATCCTTCATATCCGAGCCTTTCCGCACCCGTTCAATAACCAAACCGATAGAACCTTCCGAACGCATCGGTGAGTGCGGAATACCTGCGGGCAACAAAAACATATCTCCTTGATTAATAGGCACATCCACCGCCTTTCCATCCTCTTGAATCCGTACCGTAATATTGCCCTCCAACTGATAAAACAACTCCTCCGTTTCATTATAATGATAGTCCTTTCGAGCATTCGGTCCCGCCACAATCATCACAATGTAATCGCCCGCTTCTGTATAAAGATTCTTATTGCCAACAGGCGGTTTAAGTTTATCTCGATTTTCATCAATCCATTTTTGCAAATTAAAAGGTTTACGAACAGCCATATTTTTAAGATTTAAAAGATTTGACAATAGAGTAAAATCAAAGATACAAAAAAAGTTTGGGAGATGTTTTTTCCTTTTGGGAGCGAAAGTTATTGGCTTCGTCGTTCAGGAAAGTCTCGCTATCCGTTCTTATTCGTGTAGCCAAGTTTTAGGCAGCCAACGCTTCATACACGAATACCACTACTATCGAGGCTAATTGGTTATGGATAGAACCCCAAAAATTCTGTTTTAGGCAAGTAACAAAAAATAAAGCCGTTGGAATACCTTCAAAGATTATCGGTAAAACCCAACGGCTACATTTATAAACACAGTTTAGTGACGGGTAAAATTAAGAACTTTATTAACAATACCTAAAATTTTATCACTTATTTTATCCACATTTATCTAAATAAATCTTTAAAGCTAAATCAATAATTTTTATATGTATTTTGTTGAATGTGAATTAAATTCTAAGAGAGCTTGAAAATGGAAATAAGTTACTATTACTTCTTAAATAAGTTCGTTTGCGACCCCGATGTATAAGGATACGTCTTATTAAGATGCTTATAAGCCATCTCCGTTGCCTCTCGACCTCTCGGTGTTCTTTTCAAATAGCCTTCCTTAATCAAAAAAGGCTCATAGACTTCCTCTATGGTTCCAGGTTCTTCCGCCACAGCCGTAGCGATGGTCGTCAAACCCACAGGACCCCCTTTGAACTTTTCGATGATGGCATCCAAGATCCGATTATCCATTTCATCCAATCCATTCTCATCGACATTCAACGCCTTCAAACCATATTGAGCAATCGCCAAATCAATCGTACCATTCCCTTTGATTTGAGCAAAATCCCGAACCCGTCTCAACAAAGCATTGGCAATACGAGGCGTTCCCCGACTTCGACGAGCAATCTCATGAGAGGCTTCTTCGATGATAGGCGTATTCAAAATCTCCGCAGATCGTGTGACAATTTTACTCAAAGTCGCTGCATCATAATATTCCAGACGACAGGTAATCCCAAAACGAGACCGCATCGGTGAAGACAATAGACCAGAACGAGTCGTCGCACCCACCAACGTAAAAGGACTCAAATCAATTTGGATAGAACGAGCATTCGGTCCCGTATCAATCATAATATCGATGGTAAAATCTTCCATCGCTGCATACAGATATTCCTCGACAATTTTGCCCAAACGATGGATTTCATCAATAAACAAAACGTCATTTTCCTCTAGATTGGTCAATAAACCAGCGAGATCACCAGGTTTTTCCAATACAGGACCAGAAGTTAATTTGAGATTTACGCCTAATTCGTTGGCGACGATGTGGGAAAGGGTTGTTTTTCCAAGTCCAGGAGGACCGTGAAGCAATACATGGTCGAGGGCTTCGCCTCTCAGTTTTGCCGCTTCGATAAAGATTTTCAGATTTTCGACCAGCTTAGGTTGTCCCGTAAAATCCCCAAAGGCTTTGGGTCGCAGGACACGTTCGATTTCTACTTCCGTTGCTTGCTTATTCGGATCTAAATGTTCTTCTCTCATAATTTGCTATTTTTACTTTGTTTACTTAAATATTACTGAATACGCCGTATACTTTCTTTCGTCTCTCCAAAAATACAGAATAAAGTGGGAATAAACAAAATGTTTTTGGGATGATTTGAACCATCTTCTTTGTGAAATAAAAGCCACAAATACACAAATTTTATAAAAGTGAACAGCATTCGTGGATTCGTGGCAAAAATACATTTCAATCAATCGAAAAAACCACCGTCCTCACCCTTTTCGTCTCCTGTCCATCTTCCCCCACTTCCTTTAAAATCATCTCTTGGGCGACCTTTTGCTCAAAAACCTCTTGCATATTGCGAATAGCTCCTGCTGGAACGTTAGCATCCGTCAGCTTTTCCAATAAAACCTCCCGATTCCATTCTTGTATAAAATCACCCAATTGCTCTGCTAAAACCTTTCGATGATGCACCCTTTGAACATTGTCTTGGAAAAGCGGATTTTGTCGGATTGTTTCTGCTTCCAAAACCTTACAAAGTTGTTCAAATTGTTTGTCGTTACCGATGGCTAAAACCAGTAACTTTTCATCTTTGGTGACAAACATTTCTCCATAAGGGGCAATATTGGGGTGGAGGCTGCCCATTCGTTGAGGGATATGTTGAGCCATCAGCCAATTGGTCGCTTGATTGGCTAGGGAAGCGATAGCAGATTCTATCAAAGAGACGGAAACCAAAGATCCTTTTCCCGTTTCTGCTCGTTTCAACAAAGCCACCAAAAGTCCTTCCTTTAGCTGATGTGCCGCTAAGATGTCAATCAAAGCAACAGGCATTTTGACAGGACCACTTTCAGCCGTTCCATTCATAAACATAAAGCCCGCTTCGGCTTGTAAGACCACATCAAAAGCAGGTCGTTGATTACCCGATTCAAAACCTGTAATTTGACCATAGATAATTTGGGGATTGATGCTTTTAAAATGCTCATAATCCATCCCTAATTTTTCGGCTGCCCCTGCTTTGAAGTTGGCAATAATGAGGTCCGCATCTTTGGCTAAGTCGTAGATTTTTTGTTGATCTTCGGTTTTGCTCAAATCAGCCATTAAGACTTCTTTTCCAAAGTTGGCAGCGCAGTAGTAGGCGGAGTAGGAGCGTTCTTTGGGTTCATTGGCAAGTTTCCATTGTCGAGTGACATCGCCTTTGGTTTTGGCATTTTCGACTTTGAGGACTTGTGCGCCTAATTCGGCAAAGAAGGTTCCGACCATTGGACCAGCTAGGACGCTGGCGAGTTCGATGATTTTTAGCTTTTTGAACATAGTTTTTTAGTGACTGGTGATGAGTGACAAGTAATGGTTTAGTTTTTATAGCTAGTTAACATCATTTATGATTATTTGATGAATTTGTAAACAGATTGTACCTTACCTTTGTAGTATAATAAACACAAATTTTTATGGAGGCTAAAGCTCGCAAATTATTGGGAATTTTACTCATTATTTCGCTTTTTACTTTACTCATACAAGTTATGCTAGGAGGCATCACCAGACTCACAGGTTCAGGATTGTCAATGACCGAATGGAAAGTAATCGCAGGAACCATCCCACCGCTCAACCAAGAACAATGGGAACAAAAATTTGAGCTATACAAAACCATTCCACAATATCAGCTTTTAAACAAAGGAATGAGTTTAAGTGAATTTAAGCACATCTTTTTTTGGGAATGGGCGCATCGAGTTTGGGGGCGAGTCGGCTTTGCCTTTTTATTAGGTATTATGATCGTGATGGGTGTGCGAAGGCAATTAGATAAACGAGCCATCAAATTATTTGGAGTTTTACTTTTGTTATATTTTTTTCAAGGGCTTTTAGGTTGGTTTATGGTATATAGCGGATTGTCAGAATTGGTGTATGTAAGTCACTATCGACTAGCAGCACATTTATTAGGAGCCTTATTTTTATTTGCCTTTATCTTGTGGTGGGCAGCCGATTTACTAGTTCCAAAAAACAATAAAGTATATGACCCTAGCTTGAGAAAGACCGCTTGGGGACTTACCGCATTGATAGTCGTACAAATCATCTTTGGAGCGTTTATGTCAGGTTTACGAGCAGCAGGTCGTTATCCTTCTTGGCCCGACATGAATGGACAAATGATTCCAGACAATTTATTTTTAGACAGTATGCCATTTCTTTTGAACTTTTCCGAGAACCATGCTACTATACAATTTACCCACAGATTATTAGCCTACTTACTCTTTTTCCTATTGATGTGGTATTGGTGGAAAGCAAAAAAACATGGAGAAGGACGCTCTTGGTTTACTTGGGGAATTAATTTGATGCCGATTGTGTTAATTGCTCAAATAGCTTTAGGGATTACGACTTTATTATTGTCCAGCGGAGATTACGTACCAGTATTATGGGGAGTCCTACATCAGTTTGTCGGCTTGACCCTGTTGAATACGATGCTATTCGTAAACTTTCAATATACCAAAAGTAATCATCCATAGTTTAGGTGTTTTTTTAGGAGCGAAAGGTAAGGAGCTTCGTTGCGACAGAAAGTCCCGCTATCCGTTCCTACCACCCTTGTAGAGCAAATTCATAAATTTGCTCTACAAGGGTGATACCACTACTATCGGGGCTAGGTCGTTGCGGTTTCAACTTCTCAAAAACTGAACCGCTTTAGAATTTAGGATTTTGATATTATAATTTAATCCATTCGGGGCTATTTTGTACCGTCTCAACCACTAACATCTATTCCAAATGACTCTTGACAACCTAATAGATTTAATCGAAGCCCACAAAGTGGATGAAGTAATAAACTGGTTAAATAAAGGAGGCGATCCCAACATGGGAGTAACAGAAGATCAGCCCTTAATTGTAGAGGTGCTATACGAAATACAGGAACAACCCAATAACCCTAACCTATTGAAGCTATTGGAAGCATTTATCAACAAAGGAGCTACTTTAAATTTTCCAGAAAAAGACAGAGATATTCCATTAATCGAAGCACTTTTAGCCCCATGTACCCAAAGTGTCGAACTACTTTTAAAGAATGGTGCCAATCCCAATATCATAGCTTACAAAGATGAATATCCGAAATATACGCCATTGGTGTTGGCAGTTGAAAATGACGATATAGGTTCTGTAAAATTACTGGCAGAATGTACTTCTAAAGAGCTATTACATTTTATCGGAGGACATATGGTTTATACGGCATTAGGAAATGCTTTCAGAAAGTTAAATTTTCCCATGATTGAAGTATTACTCAAAAATGGAGCAAACCCCTATTTTCCAGAATGGGATTACGCCAATTACCCTTCCATACATTTGATTCCTGATGATATTACACCGAAGCAAAAAGAAAAATTATGTAAATTGGTAAAGGAGTTAAGTTGGTTTAAAGAAGAGCAGGATAGTAGTATATAACTCTATCAAAATTTTTCAAGTAATAAAAATTCAATTTTGTCAAATACTTAATGTAATTTTACCAATTGTTTGAGATTCAATATAAAAATATCTTAGAATGATAGTGGGGAAGACTAGCCCAACTAGACCTGATAGCAGTGGTATTGCTGTGAGTTAGGCATTGTATTGAAAGACTAGAACAGCAATAAGAACGAATAGCAGGACGGAACCAATGCGATGAAAGAAGAATCTTTCTCTCCTAAATAAAAAAAGGAATAGGATTTTCACGAATTGAACCGCTACGGACTAATAAAATGCCCGATCGTCTCTTATCTCGCTCATCATTCATAAATAAAAGACAATGAAAATATCGTATAACTGGCTCAAAGATTATTTAGATATAGATTTGGCTCCCGAAAAGGTAGCTGAGATTCTGACTTCTACTGGTTTAGAAGTAGAAGGAATGGAACAAGTTCAAAGCATTGAAGGTGGATTACAAGGTTTGGTCATCGGTGCTGTCGAAAGTGCCGAAAAACATCCCAATGCCGATAAATTGACCTTGACCAAAGTAAATGTTGGTGGAGAAGAGTTGTTACAAATCGTTTGTGGTGCGCCCAATGTGGCAGCAGGTCAAAAAGTGGTTGTTGCAACGGTAGGGACAACTTTATATCCAACAGAAGGAGACCCTTTTAAAATCAAAAAGGGTAAAATGAGGGGCGAAGTTTCTATGGGGATGATTTGTGCAGAAGACGAAATCGGCATAGGAACCGACCACGATGGTATCATTGTATTAGATGAAAACGCACCTGTAGGCGAGCCTGTTACAGCCGTTATTCCAGTAGAGACCGATACGATTTTTGAGATTGGCTTGACTCCCAATCGTTCTGATGCGACTGGACATATTGGTGTTGCAAAAGATTTATTAGCAGCTTTGCGAACCAATGAAAATTATACGGGAAATGTCAAGATGCCCAATGTGGATAATTTTGCTGTAGATAATAAGGATTGGGCGATTCCTGTAGAAGTAGAAAATGTGGAGGCTTGTCCTCGTTATACTGGAGTCAGCATAAGTGGTGTGACCATCAAGGAATCACCCGATTGGTTACAACAAAAACTCAAATCAATAGGATTGGTTCCTATCAGCAATGTAGTCGATATTACCAATTTTATACTACACGAATTGGGGCAACCCTTACACGCCTTTGATGCCGATGAAATTGTTGGTAAAAAGGTGATTGTCAAAAACTTAACAGACCAAAGTACGTTTGTTACATTGGACGAAAAAGAACGTAAGTTATCCCAAGAAGACTTGATGATTTGCGATGGAGAAGGCAAAGGAATGTGTATTGGTGGTGTATTTGGTGGGATTAAGTCAGGAGTCAAAGATACAACGAAAAATATCTTCTTAGAAAGTGCTTGTTTCAACCCTGTTAGTATCCGAAAAACATCCAAAAGACATGATCTTAGAACCGATGCAGCAACACGTTTTGAGAAAGGTGTCGATCCCAATGGTGCAGTTTATGCTTTGAAACGAGCAGCCATGATGATCAAAGAATTGGCAGGTGGACAGATTGCTTCGGATATTGTGGATATTTACCCCAACAAAGTCGAGTCTGAACCCATCAAAGTTCGTTTTGCTAGAGTCAATCTACTAGCAGGTATCGAAATATCGTCTGATCGAATCATAGAGATTTTGAATAATTTGGAAATGGACATTGTTGAAACAACAGATGAACATATCGTTGTCAAAGTTCCAACCAACAAAGTTGATGTTTTAAGAGAAATAGACGTAATTGAGGAGATTTTCAGGATTTATAGCTACAACAAAATTGAATTTTCTGAGCAATTAAATTCTACTCTGGCTCATTTACAGCCTGTTGATCGAAAATTTGAGATTAAAAATCTGATTTCCAATTACTTAGTCGGCAAAGACTTCTTGGAAATGATGAATAATTCTATTAGTAAATCGGTCTATTATGACGAAAAAGAGACGGATGTTGTAAAAATTCTAAATTCTCTGACAACAGAATTAGATGTTTTGAGAAAAAATATGTTATTTTCGGGTTTGGAGGTCATTGCTTACAACCAAAATCGTAAAAATAATGACTTAAAGCTCTTTGAATTTGGAACAACTTACTGGATAGATGAGCAACAAAATTACCAAGAACAAGAAAACTTGTCGCTCTTTTTGACAGGAATAGACCGTCAGGAAAACTGGTGGCAAGAACATGCCGATAACAGTTTCTTTGATCTCAAACAAAGTGTCCATAATGCTCTCCAAAAAATGGGTATTCAACGTTATCAAGTCAAAGAACTAGATTCACCTCATTTTGCTTATGGATTAGAATATGGGATGGGTGATAGAAGTTTGGTGCAATTTGGTTTGGTTCATCCAAGCTTGGTTCACAAAATGGATGTTAAAGGCGAAGTATGGCACGCTCTTTTCAATTGGAACAACATTTTAAAGTGCTTAAAGCCCAAACAATTCAATTATGAAGCATTGCCCAAGTTTCCAAGTGTCAAGCGAGACATGGCTTTGATTGTCGATCAATCCGTTCGTTTTGGAGATATTGAAAGACTGGCACAAAAAAATGCCAAAAAACTTTTACAATCCATCAACTTATTTGATGTATATGAAGATCCCAAATTGGGTGAAAACAAAAAGTCGTATGCTGTTAGTTTTACCTTTTTAGATGAGAACAAAACCTTGACTAAAAAGGAGATTGACAAAACGATGAATCGGCTATTAAAAGCTTTTGAAAAAGAACTAGGAGCAACTTTGAAATAATATTAAGAAAAACTAATGGAAAACCGCTTAACAACCGTCATTGGGCGCATTGATAGACGAATAGACGCTTTATTGGAAGATTATCTTCACTTAGAAGAAGACTGTGAAAAACTCATGATGGAAAATGAGAGTTTGAAAAAGGAGGTAAAATTGCGGGAGGCTCGTATCAACGATCTCAAAAAGTCCATCTTGGTACTCAAAAAGACCCGTAGTGCCAATATGACGGATACCGATAAAAAGGAACTCAACAAGATTTTAGACGAATATATTCGTGAAATAGATAGATGCATTGCTGAATTGTCCAGAGGTGAATAATTCACAATGTGAGCAAGTAGGAAGGTTTACTGGATAAGTGATAGTGACACCAAACACTCAGTCACTTGTCACCATCAACCAGTCACCACACCTAACTTGCCTTTATTTTTGTAAGCGATAGGCTTATCCTTTGCTCTTTAACAGAGCAAAAGCACATTGTATAGTTTTTAAAAAGATATATTTAACACTATTTTTTACAAATACAACTAATATGGGGGGAGAACATGTTACCATCAAAATAAGCATTGATGAACGAAATTTTGAGTTAACCATTCCTCAACAAGATGAAGCCTTAGTCAAAAAGGCGGCAGAGATGGTCAATGAAAAGGTGGCTAAACTCAAAGAAAGCTATCAAACCCATGACAAACGGGATTATTTAGCGATGGCTTCCCTTCTTTTTTGTGTCAACCAATTGAAATCTGAAGCTAAAAGAGATGCTGATAAAACGGCAGACTCCGATACTGAAGACCAATTGTTGGCAGTCGAAAATAAATTGAAAACTTTCTTTAATGAGTAAATAACAAGGTCATCAAGGCTTTGGGGTTTACTATATAATACAGCCTTTCTCGCTTACTTACCTTTATTTTTTAGAGGATTAGGAGCGCATGGTCTAGTGCGTTGTCGTGACAGAAAGTCCCGCTATCCGTTCTTATTGCTGCTGCCTTGCTCTACCGCAAGTCTTTTCGACTTGTGGAGCCAAGCAAAAGCAGCAATACCACTACTATCGGGGCTATTTTGGATTTGGACACAACTTCTTAGTACTCGTTACCAGTCACTCGTCATCAGTCACTTGTCACTCGTCACCAGTCATCAGTCACTTGTCACTCGTCACCAGTCACTTGTCACTCGTCACCAGTCACTCCTCCAATCCATCTATTTCCAAGAAGACAATCATTGAGAATAGTCTAAAATGATTGGCAGCACACCCTGTTACCACCCATTTTTTACTATTCTTTCAAATATAAATATTCTATAAATATGGAGTTATTACCAATAGCTTTGGCTGTTATTGGGTTAATATTAGGCTTTTTTGTAGGTTCTCAAGGAGGGAAAAGCAATGCAGCAAAAGCCTTACAAACCCAAATGGACAGTGCCAAAGTGCAAGCAGACCAGCTACTGGAAAAGGCGAGGGTAGAAGGAGAAACGCACAAGAAAGAGAAGATTCTCGAAGCCAAAGAACAAGCCCTTAAATTTCAAGTAGAAGCGGAGAAAGTTGCGACCCAACAGCAACGGAGCATAGAAGATGCAGACCGAAAACTCAAACAACGAGAAAATTCTTTTAATCAACGAAATAATCAACTTAAAGGAAAAGAAAAAGAGATTTCTAAACTTAAAGAATCTTTAACCAAAAACACCAAACTAGCAGACAAGAAAAAAATAGAACTGGAAAAGAAAAAAGAAGAGTTAGATGCTAGAAGAGACAACTTAGATGTAGAACGAAAAGAAATTGATCTTGAACGAAAAGAACTAAAACTTAAAGAAAAAGAACTCGAAGATTCACAAGCAGAACTCAAACAACATCGAAAAGAACTAGAAAACTCAAAGCTCAAATTTGAAGAGGAAGAAGAAAAAGCCAAGATGGAAAGAGCTGAAAAACTGGAATCTATCGCTGGTTTAACGGCTGAACAAGCTAAGAATGAACTAAAAGAGGCGATGACCAAAAAGGCGGAGACGGAAGCGATGGCCTATATCAAAGATACGATTGATGAAGCCAAAGTGAAAGCAAGTAAAGAAGCCAAAAAGATTGTCATTCAAACCATCCAAAGAACTGCCGCAGAACAAGCCATCGAAAATGCGGTAACGGTCTTTAATCTTTCGACCGATGATATCAAAGGACAAATCATTGGACGGGAAGGGCGTAATATTCGAGCGTTGGAGGCAGCAACAGGCGTAGAAATAATCGTCGATGATACACCAGAAGCCGTTATCATATCGGGTTATGATCCATTGAGAAGAGAGACCGCCAGACTATCGCTCAAACGATTGGTTGCTGATGGTCGTATTCACCCTGCTCGTATCGAAGAAGTAGTTGAGAAAACCCGTAAACAACTGGAACAAGAAGTCCAAGAAATTGGAGAACGTACCGTTATTGAGCTAAATATACACGGCTTACATGCCAAGTTGGTTTGGTTGGTTGGAAAGATGCGTTTCCGTTCTTCTTATGGTCAAAACCTATTACAACACTCAAAGGAAACCGCTCGCATTTGTGCAACGATGGCAGCCGAATTAGGCTTGAGTAAGAAAGCCATCAAAATGGCAAAAAGAGCAGGCTTGTTACACGATATTGGAAAGGTATCGGAAGACAATCCAGAGTTGTCCCACGCCATTTTAGGAATGGAACTTGCTACCAAATACAATGAAGTACCGGCGATTTGTAATGCCATTGGAGCGCACCATGATGAGATAGAAATGACCCATATGATTTCGCCTATCGTTCAAGCTTGCGATGCCATCTCTGGTTCTCGACCAGGTGCTAGACGAGAAATCTTAGAGACTTATCTACAACGGATCAAAGACTTAGAAAATTTAGCAATTTCTTATCCAGGAGTCGAGAAAGCCTATGCGATTCAAGCAGGAAGAGAGTTGAGAATTATGGTGGAAAGTGATTCTGTGAGTGATAAACGAGCTGAAGAACTGTCTTTTGAAATCTCTCAAAAAATCCAGTCTGAAATGCAATATCCTGGTCAGATAAAAGTAACCGTGATTCGAGAAAAACGAGCGATTAATTATGCGAAGTAAATGCTTCTATAGTCAATGGTCGATAGTCCATAGTTTTTTTGAAAAACTATAAAAAGCTTAATCAAAGATATTCTAGTTTTGCTTCATTCTTTAGGATGGAGCATCACTAGAAAAACTGGTACTAAGCAATCCAAACCGCAACGATCTAGCCTCGATAGTAGTGGTATTCGTGAGAAGGCGTTGGCTTAGAAAAACGTTGGCAACACGAATAAGAACGGATAGCGAGACTTTCCAATACGACGAAGCATCCAAACATTCGCTCCAAATAATATAAAACAACTTTGCAAAGCTCATAAAGCTAGTAAAGCAAATTCACGAATTTGCTCTAAAAACCAATACAAAACCCCAAAGCATAAATCACCAGTCATTATCACTTGTCACTTAAAAAATTAATCTTACCTAATGGAAAAGATAAATATGACGGCTGGACCTTCCATTTTACCCAAAGAAGTTACCCAAGCCCTTGCAGAAGCAACCCTCAATTACCAAGACTCTGGATTGTCACTCATTGAGATTTCCCATCGAAGCGATACCTTTATGGAAATCATCGAAGAAGCCCAACAATTGGTAAGAGACCTTTTGAAACTGCCTGAAAACTACGAAGTTTTGTTTTTAACAGGTGGCTCAACGACCCAATTTGCGTTGATCCCTTATAACTTCTTACCTGACGGAAAAAGTGCAGGTTATTTGGATACAGGAACTTGGTCTACCAAAGCCTTTAAAGCCGCTCAAGTTTTTGGCGAACCCGATATGTGTGCCAGCTCCAAAGACCGAAATTATAGTTATATCCCAAGAGATTATCGCATTGATCCCGAATGGGAATACTTCCATGTCACCTCCAATAATACGATTTATGGAACACAAATGCATGACTTGCCCGATACGGGTGATGTGCCGATTGTGATAGATATGTGTTCGGATATTTTCTCTAGAAAAGTTGAAAATATAGAACGCTTTGGGATGATCTATGCTTCAGCACAAAAGAATTTAGGACCAGCAGGAACGACATTGGTCATTGTCAATAAAGATTTATTGGGCAAAACAGGTCGGAATATTCCAGATATTTTTGATTATCAAAAGCATATTGCCAAAAAATCGGTACTCAACACACCGCCCGTTTATGCGATTTATGGATGTCTCATCATGTTGCGTTGGCTTAAAAAAATGGGGCTTCATAAAATACAGCGTCTCAATGAGGAAAAAGCCAAAATCCTCTATACCGAAATAGATAACAATCCCAACTTTATTCCACATGTTGGCAATCAAGAAGATCGTTCATTGATGAATGTAACCTTTACATTAAGGAAAGGAGAATTGGAAAGTACCTTTGATACTTTTGCCGAAAATTATGGCTTTGTAGGATTTAAAGGACATCGTTCAGTGGGTGGTTATCGCGCCTCTTTGTACAATGCCATGAATAAGGAAGGCGTAGAGCGATTTGTGAAAATGTTGCAGGATTTTTCTTGGAGATTTAATTAGAAACCATTTAATTATCCTATTTAGTGAAACAACAAAAATAACTTATTCCATGTGACATCGACATTTTCTGATTTTTTGCGTTGAAAATACTCGTCGTAGCCCTGCTATGACTCCGTTTTTCGCCTTAAAAATCTAAAAATCTCTTAGTCCCATTTTGGAATAGTTTATTTCTGATCTTTCACTTAGAAACCAAAGGAAGGGTAAGTTGTTTTTCAATCGGATTGCTATGCAATTAATAAAGAGGCAATCCGATTGATTTAGATCACCAGACTCCTCTCTCTTTATCAATCATAACTTTGAGTTCAAATTTATTAAGAACTCACCGTCTCTGCTTTCAATTGTTGACGAATTTCTGGCATCATCGTCTTCGTATAATCGTAGCCCAAATTGCAAATTTCCTTCGCCTTTTTCAATTCAAATAAGCCAAAATCATAGACTTCGGGTTCAATAATCACATCACATTGACGAAGACGGGGTTTGGTGTTTTGCCAAACGGTAATGTCAAAACAACGTTGCGTAATAGAGACCATATTATCCACATTTTTGTCAAAATAGTGTGGATTGACGTTGACTCCGATGATTTTATCACAGGTGTTGAGCAAGGGTTCAATGGGTAGATTGTTGCATAATCCACCATCCAAATACGCTTTGCCATTGATAAATTGGGGTTGGAACATCATAGGAAAGGCGGCAGAAGCTAACACTGCTTGAGAGATAGAACCTCTATTCATAATTTCAAACTCGCCTTCATAAATATTGCTGACACAGACAAAAAGCTGCTTGGGAAGCTCTTGAAACTCATCTGTGGGCAAGTTTTCCTGTAATATTTTCTTGAGATAGGACATTTCCATCAAGCCTTTGGGCTTAAAGATATTGATGTCTCGAATGCCACCTCGATACAGTTTAAACATCGTGGTATCTTTGGCAATAGCAATCATTTCTTTGGGAGTCAAACCTGCTGCATAAGCGGCTCCAACAATCGCTCCAGCACTCGTTCCTGCTATAATTTGGGGTGAAATTCCGTTTTCTTCCAATGCTTGTAATACGCCAATATGCGCCCAGCCTCTTGCTCCTCCACCCGACAACACAATGCCGATGGTTTGATTTTCAGTGTTTGTAGTCATTGACTATTTTTTAATAAAAACTTTAAGTAAAGATGGATTATTTTCCAAAAGTAACGATTTTTAAGGATGATTTTTACTCATCTGGAGTTAATCTTGTGGTAATATTGGAAGGTTTTTGGAAGTTCTCAAAATATATGACAAAGCCGTTTGTTTTTGGTTTTTTCTTTTGGAGAGAAAGGTTTGGTGCTTCGTCGTGATGGGTCTCCCCGCTATCCGTTCTTATCACCAAGCCGCCCGAACCCTTTAGCCATTCTCGTTGGTGATACCACTTCTATCGGGTCTAGAGGGTGGAGGCAAGTATTGCTTAGTGCCAGAAGAGAAGTCCATAGTCGAAAGTTAATCAAAAAAGATAGACAGAACCGTACTATGGATTATCGACTGTTCAACTATGGA
>JAHDBB010000696.1 GCA_020630635.1 Chitinophagales bacterium | reverse complement strand
TTCATAATAACGGATAGCGGGACTTTCTATCACGACGAAGCAATAAACCTTTCGCTCCTAATCCTTCTACAACTCAAAATCATTGATAAAATCAGTAGTAAAATTGCCTTCTCTAAAACGTTCATCTCGCATCAACTTCTGATGGAATGGAATGGTGGTTTTGATGCCTCTTCCTTCGATGATAAACTCGTCTAAAGCCCGTCTCATCTTGGCAATCGCTTCATCTCTCGTTGCCGATTTCACAATAATTTTGGCGATCAATGAATCGTAATAGGGTGGAATGGTATAGCCTGCATAAAGGTGTGTATCAACTCGAACGCCATGACCTTTGGAAGTATGCAAACGCTCAATCTTGCCAGGACAAGGGCGAAAACCATTAAAAGGGTCTTCCGCATTGATACGACACTCTATCGAATGACCTTTGGGAAAATAGGACTTGCCCGAAATCGGTACACCTGCGGCTATCTTGATTTGTTCCTTTATCAAATCGTGGTCGATGACTTCCTCTGTGACAGGATGTTCTACTTGTATACGAGTATTCATCTCCATAAAGTAGAAATTCTTGTGCTTGTCTACCAAAAACTCTACCGTTCCCACACTTTCATAACTGATGGCTTGGGCAGCTAAAATGGCGGCTTCTCCCATACGATTTCTAAGGTCTTCATCCACGAAAGGCGAAGGAGCTTCTTCCACTAGTTTTTGATGTCGTCTTTGGATAGAACAATCCCGTTCTGATAAATGACACGCTTTACCATATTGGTCGCCAGCCACTTGTATTTCGATATGGCGAGGTTCTTCTATGAATTTTTCGATGTAGATACCGTCATTACCAAAAGCGGCTCCAGCTTCTTGACGGGCAGAATCCCAATTACTTTCAAACTCTTCTTCTTGCCAAACGACTCTCATCCCTCTTCCGCCTCCTCCAGCCGTCGCTTTAAGGATCACAGGATAACCAATTTTTTTAGCGATTTTTTTACCTTCTTTGACACTATTGATTAAGCCATCGGAACCAGGAATTACAGGAACACCTGCTTTTTTCATGGTATCTTTTGCGGTAATCTTATCGCCCATACTTTGGATCATCGCTGCTGTTGGACCGATAAACTTGATGCCATGATCGTTACAAATTTCAGAAAAACCTGCATTTTCGGATAAAAAACCATATCCAGGATGGATGGCATCTGCATTGGTGATTTCAGCGGCTGCCATAATGTGGGCGATATTGAGGTAGGAGTCTGTGCTGATGGGTGGACCAATACAGACCGCTTCATCGGCAAATTTTACAGGCAGGCTTTCTTTATCGGCTGTCGAATAAACAGCCACTGTTTGAATATCCATTTCCTTACAAGTTCGGATAACTCGTAAGGCTATTTCACCTCGATTGGCAATCAGAATTTTTTTAAACACAGTTTTGAGTTGAAGGAGATTAGATAGGTTCTATTTCAAAAAGAGGCGTGTCGTATTCGACAGGTGAAGCATTTTCAGCAAGGACACTGACCACTTTTCCACTAATTTCTGCTTCGATTTCATTGAATAATTTCATGGCCTCCACAATACAGATCACGGATCCAGGCTCTATGACATCGCCTACTTTGACAAAAGGTGGTTTGTCGGGAGAAGAGGAACGATAAAAAGTCCCAATCATGGGCGATTTGATGGTAACAACATTGGTAGAGACCGCAACGCTTTGATCGGTAGAGGTATCATCGTTGGCAGGTTCGGCTGGTGACTCGGCTGTTGGGGTAACTTGTGGGCTAGGTGGGGAAGTCATAGGAGCCGGAACAGAGGCAGGCATGGGAGCCATCGGTTGGCTAATGATGGTCGGTGGGTTGGCTGCTTGTGATTTTGCTTCCGCAAAGGCTTGACTACGAATAATGATTTTGAAATCTTTTTTTTCGATTTTAACCTCGCTCATATTGGTTTCCTCTACCAGTTTGATTAAGGCTTGTATTTGTTTGAAATCCATTGAGTCGATTTTTAATTTGATGGGAAAATGCGGTTTCCTTGTTCCAAAAGTAGGCAAAAAAAAAGAGATATTTGTTAGGGTAGTCGCCTTTTTAACAAATATCTCTCTATATGGTTGGTTTTTCTTATCCTTTGAAACGCTCTACATAAGAATTGGTTTTGGTATCAATTTTGATTTTCTCACCTTGATTCACAAATCCTGGTACGTTGATTTTGGCTCCTGTTTCTAACTCGGCTGGCTTGGTAACACTCGTAGCGGTATCTCCTTTGATAGCTGGCTCTGTGTAGGTGATCTCCAAAACAACAAACTGTGGTAATTCACAAGAAAGTGCCAATTCTTTTTCGGCATGGAATAGTACTTCTACTGACTCACCTTCTTTCAATAATCCAGGATTATTGATAAGGTTTTCTTGTAGGCTTACTTGTTCGTAAGTCTCATTGTTCATGAAGTTATAGCCCATGTCATCTTTGTATAAAAACTGGTACGGTCTACGTTCAATTCTTGCAAAAGTCAATTTGTGTCCTGCTTGGAAAGTATTGTCAACGACTTTTCCTGTATTTAAACTTTTAAGTTTGGTACGAACAAAAGCAGCTCCTTTACCTGGCTTAACGTGTTGAAATTCTATTATTTGCCAAATATCATGGTTCATTTCGATACAACGTCCGTTCTTAATATCTGAAGTAGTTGCCATTATTTGCTTAAATTTTTTGATTAAATTAAAAAAGTAGGCTGCAAAGATACAAAAATTTTAGGACAATCTTATGGGATCGACAAATGACGTTGATTGGTTAAGGGTTTTCTTTTATTTGGAGCGAAGGGTTTGGGGCTTCG
>JAHDBB010000063.1:2150-17596 GCA_020630635.1 Chitinophagales bacterium | reverse complement strand
TGTTTATGTTCAAAAAGTCAGTCGTAGGATTGGGATAGAGTTGTAGATCTATATTAGATAAAGTTGTTGTATTGTCTACTTTGAATCCACTTCCTTCTTCACACGACCATAAAACTGTCGCTTCATATTCGTCTAAATCATAGAAAGCAAAGCAATCTAAACTGCTGCTATTTCGACAATATTTAAGACCCTCTTCATTGTAAAGGGTAGATGTCGTCGTACCACATTCCTCGTCTGCCTCAATCCAAATATAAGAGTAGGAACCATTGGAATATTGAGTGATGGTAGTATTGTTGCAACAATCTTGTAAATCGACAAGATCATATAACCAATCAAATTCTTCAAAGTTGGGTTGGTTGTTTCCACCTGTTTGACATTCACCACTATAATCTACTGCAACACCAGCACATTCTGCTTCGCAAGCACTATTATAAGTATTGCCATCTACTCCACAAACAGATTCGTGTTGCCAAATAATGCTAGAAGCTTCAAAATCGAAGTCACAGTCTGAGTCGTCTTCTGCATTTCCTCCAGATGCACAAACAAATTCGCCTTCACAAGTATAGTAAAGGGTTGGGAAATCATAGGCTTCACAGGATTCTCCTACAAGTGGGGCAATGGATACGTAAATAGAACCTTCATGGGTAAATTGTGAAATTCGTTCTATGTCACAGTTTTCATTTTCTATGATGTTTTGTAACCAAGATTGCTCTAAAGGATCATTGCATTCATTACTAACTGTGCCATCACAACTCCATAAGACCGTCGCTTCGTATTCGTCTAAATCATAGAAAGCAAAACAGTCTAAGCTACTACTATTTCGACAATATTTAACCCCATTTTCATTGTAAAGGGTAGACTCGATTGTTCCACATTCCTCGTCTGATTCAACCCAAATATAGGAGTAAGAACCATTGAAGTATTGGGTGACGGTGGTATTATTACAACAATCTTCTAAATCTATAAGGTCATATAACCAATCAAAATTCTCAAAGTTGGGCTCATTATTTCCACCACCTGTTTGACATTCCCCACTATAATCTATTTCGACACCTGTACATTCAGCCGCACAAATGCTACTGTAGGTGATGCCATTTACTCCACAAACAGGTGTATTAGGAGTAGACCAAATAACAGTTCCTTCAGAAATATCAAATACACAAGTAGGATCAGCGATTTGTCCATTACTGCAACTCCAAGTACCATCACAGGAATAAAAGATTGTGAAAAGATCAGAAATACTACAAGCATGGAACATCGTGTCTCCATTTTCAGAGATCGTAATTCCTCCATCAAGTTCACTTAATGGAGTAAGGGCAAGATAAGTGCTACCATCTTGTTCAAATTGAATGACATTCTCAATTTCACATTGATTAGAATTGAGATAGTTTTGCAGCCATTCTTGTTCTAAAGGATTGTCACAAGTGTTGGTGGTCATTTCTTCACACGACCATAAAACCGTCGCTTCGTATTCATCTAAATCATAAAAATCAAAACAGTCTAAACTGCTATGGTTTCGACAATATTTAACCCCATTTTCATTGTAAAGGGTAGACTCGATTGTTCCACATTCCTCATCTGACTCAATCCAAATGTAAGAGTAAGAACCATTGAAATATTGGGTGACAGTGGTATTGTTACAGCAGTCCTCTAAATCCACAATGTCGTATAGCCAATCAAATTCATCAAAGTTGGGCTGATTATTAGGTGTACAACTTTCAACTACTACCAAGATGGTATCTAAAGTTGGTACATTGAGATAATCATCAAGAGTTGGAAATTCACAATCGGCAGCACAAGGACCATAAAGGTAAGTAGAGAAATAGAAAGTTGAGTCAGCAAGAGGACTAATGCCTGTGCCTGGTAAATAAAGTTCTCCGTCTATGGTTGTCCAATAACCTTCATAATAGGTTGAGTCACAACATAGATAAAGGAAATCTTCTAATGCAGGAAGAAATAAAGTTTCGTTATTACAAACAGTTATGGCTTCTCCATTAAAAGGTGGTTGACTATTGCACTCACCAATATCATCTATGTGAACACCAGCGCATTCAGCCGCACAGATACTGGGATAAGTGTTTCCATTCACTGCACAAACAGGTGTACTAGGAGTAGACCAGATAATAGTTCCATCCCAAAAATCAAATACACAAGTAGGGTCAGCGATCTGTCCATTGCTACAACTCCAAGTACCATCACAAGAATAAAAGATCGTGAAAACATCAGAGACACTACAACCATAATAGTCTATGGTGTCTCCCTGACTATTAATGGTTATACCATCAATTTCACTTAATGGAGTCATTGCAAGGTAGGTGTTGCCATCTTCTTCAAATTGAATGACATTTTCTATTTCACATTGATTAGAATTGAGATAATTTTGTAACCATTCTTGTTCTAGAGGATTATCACACGCATTGGTGACAGGTGGTTCTACAGATCCTTCACAAGACCATAAAACCGTCGCTTCGTATTCATCCAAATCATAAAAATCGAAACAATCTAAGCTGCTACTATTTTGACAATACATCAATCCGTTTTCATTGTATAAGGTGGCTTCTTCTGTTCCACATTCGTCATCGGATTCGATCCATATATAAGAGTAGGAACCGTTGAAGTATTGTGTGATGGTGGTATTGTTGCAACAGTCTTCTAAATCTATAATATCATATAACCAATCAAATTCTTCAAAGTTGGGAGTTTCGCAGTCGTTAATTTGTATATTGACTTGTATAAATTCATCTATGGTATTGGATATTTCATTGTAAAGCCCCAATATAAAACTTACAGAATTTGGAGAAGGAAAATAGTAATTAGAATTAGTGTAGTTTAGGATAGTTGTATTTTCATCGGTAGTTGTGAAATCAATAGAACCAGAAGTGTATCCATATAAGTATTGCCAATTGCCATTGGGTAAAGTAAAGCTGGTTTCTCCCAAACGACAAATGCTTTTTTCAAAGGTTTGAGTAAAAGTAATATCTACATTAACATGGTCGGCTCCTAATGTAGTGGGATTGGTTCTTTCTTCTTGGTCTATATCTACTCCATAGCCTCCTGACGTAAGGAAGAGTTCTGGATTGAGAAGGTGGAGGTCTGTGTCTGAAACAAATTCAGGTATATAAGTTGATTGTCCCTCAATAGGTTCACAGCATTGGTACGCAAATTCAGTACTGTTTATTTGCAAGACATTTGTACCTGTTGTGCTGATATTATTGTATCCCAAGTCTAAAAGACTATATATATGTGCATCCTCATCTACGTAATCACTGACTGATATTGCTGAGCCACCAGCTTTATTATGTACTATATTGCCTGCAATATCAAGTATTCCATCATCCCAAGTAGTAGAACTACTGATTCCTATAGAGTTTGCATTATTTCCTGTTATATGAATGGTATTATACCATACATCAATAGGATTATTACTGGCATGAGCGTGTATGCCTGTTTGAAGCACTTGAATAAAGTTATGGTGACAGCGTGTGCCTCCATCAAGATCACCTAAACCACAATTTATACCTCTTGAGAAATTACCGCTAATTTTGTTAAAAGAGGTTTCATGTAAATAATCAACACCAATAGCCAGAGTTTCGTAGTATTCTGTATAAAAGGTATTTTTAGTGATTAGTCTAATATCTTCACCAATTATACAGGATTTAGATTGATTGATAAAAGTGTTGTTAATAATTTTAACATACCAAGGATGATTAATAGAATATATTGCTGTATATCCGCCCATAAATGTACTATTTCGGATAATTATATCAGTATCATCAATATCAAGAAGTATGATATTTTCTTCATTGGTTAAAGCTGTAAAGTGACAACCATCTATATTTATCTCAGAGTTTGTTACAGTATAAACAGAATGATTTTCATTTTGAATACTTATATTTCTAAATTTGATATTCTCAACATTGTTTAGATTAACAGTATAGTCATCTGCCCAAGTCAAAATAACATCTTCGGGATTGCCTGTTGCAGATTGTATAATAATAGGATATTCAGAGCTATAATCATTTAGTAAAAATGACTCATTGTAAATTCCTGAATTTATGTTGAAAGTAACTGTATCAACAACGTTACAAGTTTTTAAAGTATAGGCAATATCTGCCAAGTTTTCAAAGTCAGCACTAGTACCACCAACAGTATAAGTTCCTGATAGGGGTTCGCTACACTCTACGCATTGCCAAATCAAAATTTGGTTATATCCATAGGAAGGATAGTTACAACCTGATGAATCAATATAACAAATAAAATTACCCTCTTCATCGTATTTTTTAGGAGAGCCAGTAATAGGTTCTACAACTAAATAAGTATCATCACTATAATGGGTATATTCATAAACGAAAGCATTTTCTTCACAGTTTTCAAGATTTAATACATCATTGAGCCAAGCATATCCAGAGATACAAACATAAGGTGGTTCTTCTACATAGGAAATGATTGGAAGGGGAGGAGTTACACACATATTGACCATCCAAATATCAAAAGCACCATAGTTCTCACTAACGTATTCATCGTCAGAACGAGAGCGTCCGATTAAGGTAAAGTTATCATCATTGTTTTGAACAAGACTTACGCCATAATCTTCGTCTGAACCGCCTAAGGTTGTTTCTGATAGTAGCTCTCCTTGACTATCTAATTCTACTAGCCAATAATTGGAACTTGGTAGAATATTAGAAATGTCTCCTGTGTTTGAATAAGTGTAACTATTGTATCCTAAAACAACATAGCGACCATCTTGGGTTACTTGAATGGCACTAGCCTTATCAGTAGCGTGACCGCCCAATGCTTTTTGCCATTCTAAGTTTCCATTGACATCCAATTTGACTACCCAATAATCTGCAAGTGGAACGGTACTACTGTTGTGTAATCCTGTTACATCTTCATCTAAAGATCGGGCAAAACCAGCTAAGACATATCCACCGTCATTGGTTAATTGTATATCATAAGCAATATCCTGATTGCTACCACCATAGTTTTGTTCCCATTCCAATTCTCCATTTTCATCTAATTTGAGAACCCAATAGTCGTGGTCTCCATAGTTTTCGCTTATATCTCCATCTGATGAATAGGTGCTTCCTGCAACGATAAAACCACCATCATTGGTTACTTGAACCTTGTGAGGATACTCATTAGAACTTCCTCCGTATGTTTGTTGCCAAAGTAAGTTGCCTGTTCCATCTATTTTGATAATCCAATAATCTACTAGACCTAAGTTAGTAGCAACATCTCCATCAGAAGACGTGCTATGACCAACAATGATAAATCCTCCATCACTCGTTTGTTTAACATCATTGGCAGCGTCTCGTTGAGAACCACCAAAGGTTTTTTCCCATAAGAGGTTGCCTTGTTCATCTAAACGAATGACCCAGTAATCTTTGTCTCCTTGATTGATGGTGACATCTAAATCATTTGATTCTGTTTCTCCAGCGACTAGGTAACCGCCATCTTGTGTTTGAATAACGGAACGGGGAATATCAGCGGCACTACCTCCAAAATTTTTCTCCCATTCAATTTCGCCTGCTGGATTTACTTTGACAATCCAAAAATCTTGAAAGCCATTGTTGTCGCCAACATCACCACTAACATTGTATGAGAGTCCAGCAATGATTGTACCACCATCTTTTGTGACTTTGGCATCCAAAATATTTTCGTTGCCTAAGCCTCCGATATTGTTTTCCCAATTGATAGCAGTCTGGGCATTGATCCAAAAATGGGTGCAACATAAGCACATCAAAAAAATAGAAAGCTTTAAGTAGAACTTTCTTTTGTAAAAAAGTGGGTTTAAGAGTTTCATAACTAAAAAATTAAGGGTTTTAAAATAATTTTTACTTCTATTCTTATAATGATATTTTTACTAAATGCAAGTGATTTTATGTATATCAACGTATCTAGCTGCTATTGGTTGTTTCCTTAACCAACTAGACCCGATAGTAGTGGTATTGCGGTTTGAAGCGTTGGCTACCTAAAACTAGGCAACAGCAATAAGAACGGATAGCGGGGAGACCTGTTACGACGAAGCAATAGACTGTTCTCTCCTAAAAAAGAACTAACTAAAATTTGATAGGGAAAAGTTCATTAGTAGTTGAGATGATAGTTTTATCAGCCACCTTGCTTATAGTTTTATTCTAAAGATTTTATGAGGATGAAAGATGTTTTGTTATGTTTAGGCGTAAGTTTTTGGCAATCAATTTTTTATGGTTTTGGGTGCATCCAAAGTAGTCCATAAACATACTTGCTCCTAAATATAATAACAAGTATAGACCATTTAAAAGTAACATATTTGTAAAAATAATAGAGAGTATGGTTTTTGTTGATGTATATTTTGGGCTTATGATTCTGAAAAACAGAGGCTTAGAGTGAAAAAATGACTGATTTATGTATTGAAATAATTTATTGAGATGAAAAACTTAAATTATCTGTTGTTTTCTTAATTTTGAGCAGTAAAAATTTTAATCAAAATCTGTGGAAAATAAAATTAATATAAAACTACTCGAAACGGCTTTGAAAGACTATCTCAAAGCTTGTCTCGAAACGGATTGGCTGCAAGAAAGAGAAGGCTATAAGTTTGAATTTGCCAATTGGATTGATGGAAAATTGCGTTTGAAGGAGATGAAAAATGAGGAGATTATAAAGGTGATAGGAGAGTCACAAGAGCAAATTTATCATAAAGACAGCAAGGAAAAAGGGCTGAATTTTATTCTGAATGCAGCCAAACGAAACAATGGGGTGATTCTTACCAATGAGGAAGTACAAGTATTGCGAAAAATGGCAACAGGTAAAATGAGTCAAAAGCGTTTTAGTCTCAAAAATCATAGCGTTACTTATCCCAAATTTAGTATATGGTTGAGTAGTGCAGAACCGACCAAGTTTGTTCCTTATTCGGGTGAAGAAGTTGTCGAAGGAGCGTTGCATTTAGCCAATGAAACTAAGAAGATTCCTTATAATAGCAAAGCTTGTTTTTTTAAAATGATTGCTTGGATGTTGGAAATGCGAACTTTATTGCGTCAACATCATTCCGCCATTGCTGCTGTTTTCAAAGAATTTAGAGGTGAATCACAACTCAACGATTTATTTTATAATTGGATCGTTCAAGATTTTTGCTTGTATGTAGCAAGGGTTTTTAAGGATTTAGAGGAAGATGTAAATGAACCTTTGGAAGATTATGAAATTGGTATAAATGCAAATACCCGAAGGCATCTTAATGTTATCTATCAAGGTCCTCCAGGTACAGGTAAGACCTATCATTTAATGCAAAAATATTTTAAGGGAGATCAAAAAAAAGAAATTATCCATACCTTAAATATTAATCAAAAATTTTGGCATATTGCACCAGGTGAAGGAGGCTATCTTTGGAATCAAATCAAAGAATCAACTCGTTTAGGTTTTGAATGGTTAGACACCAATTTAGGAAATTTAAAAAAACTCAACTATAAAGAAATCGAAAGAGGACGTTCTATGATTCGTCAATTTTCGATAGTCGAAGAAGGCGATTATTTTTTTGTGATTTCTGGTCGCAAACTTTTGGGCATTGCTCAAGCCCAACACGATTACAATTATATTCAGTCCGAAAGTCATTTTGATTTCCAAACCATTGAAGTTCGTTGGCTCAAACAATTTCGACATCCGCCCCTTCTAAATGCAAGCCAAACCAAAACGTTTTGTAATATTTATGGTGGAACTCGTTGGGAGCGTTTAGTCGAAATTTTGAATCAAAATGGTTTCCGTTTATCCGACCAAACCGAAGAGATGGATATTCGAGAAGAAGTCGATTTTGTCAGCTTTCATCAGTCGTACAGTTACGAAGAATTTGTCGAAGGCATCAAGCCCATTTTGTCCGAAGACAATACAGAATTAAATTATGAATTGGCGAGAGGTATTTTTTACAATGCGTGTCAAAAGGCATTGGAAAAAGCCAACTATAAAAGTTTTGCAGAATGTATTGCCGATTCAAAATCAGTTCGTCAAGCCCAATTTAAAAAAGCCGAACCGCATTATCTTATCATAGACGAAATCAATCGTGCCAACATTTCAAAGGTTTTTGGAGAATTGATTTCATTGATTGAAGACAATAAACGTTTGGGTTCTTGTGACGAATTGTGGATTAAATTACCGTACTCTCAATCCCAGTTTGGAGTGCCATCCAATCTTTATATTTACGGTACGATGAATACGGCTGACCGTTCGATTGCCTTGATGGATACGGCTCTCAGACGGCGTTTTGAGTTTGTCGAAATGATGCCCAATATCAATCTTTTAAATGCTGACTTTAAAGGTCTAAATTTACAAAAGCTGTTACAAATCATCAATGAACGCATCGCTTATTTATACGATAGAGATCATACGATTGGACACGCTTATTTTATCAATATCCAAACCTATGCGGACCTTTGCCAGACTTTTAAAAACAAGGTGATTCCATTGTTACAAGAGTATTTTTATGACGATTGGGAAAAAATACGTTTAGTTTTGGGCGACAACGCTGCTTGGGGCAAAAAGCCAGAACTGCAACTGATTCAAACCCTCAAAACCTACAATCTTCAAAATGAGAAAAAACTTTTTGGCGAAGAATTAGACAACTATGAAACTTTGACTACTTATCAAGTCAATCCGTATTTACAGGCAGAAGACTTTTCAAAAATTCCCAAAGAAGCCTTTCAATATATTTATGAAAAGCCCTAAAGAGTAATGAGTAGATAGTGACGGTTGACTTTAGATTATAGTGTGAAGGACGTTTTTGTTCATTTTTTGAAATCCTATGAATCATAAAATTAATTCTAAAAATCCTATTTCTATTTTTGGCTAGGAGCGAAAGATTTGTTGCTTCGTCGTCATAGAAAGTCCCGCTATCCGTTCTTATAAATGTGCCAAGTTTTAGGCAGCCAACGCATTACATTTATACCACTCCTATCGGGGCTATTTTTGAAAGGACACAACACATAGAAGCAGAACCGCATTCGTGTATTCGTAGCAATAATCACCCAAGAACCGAAAACGTCCCGTCGTCCCAAAAGCAAAAACTGAACCACTAACCACCCATTTACAATTCATCATTCACAATTTATCATTGACGTGAAAACCCACAAAGTCATACGAGAATTTGGCAGAATCCATCGCCAACAAGATTTCCCAAAATCCAAAGACTATTTTTCCGAAATCTACCTAGAAAATGCTGCCTTTGACAATCTATGGAATTTCGTCGTTGAACACCAAGAAGAAAACAGTCAAATAGAAAGAGCCTTTAGCATTCACAAAAGTAGAGGACGAGATTTCATTAAAGTCAAAAACTTTGTTGGAGTCATCGAAACCAAGTCAGGAACTTCCATTGAGATTCTTCCCAAAATCTATCAAGCCCAAAACATTCAAGCAACCCGAAAGATATTTTTAAAGATGCTTCGATGTTTGCGAAACGCCCCTTTTATTCGCATCCAAGAAGCCCATCTTCATGCCAACCGATTCCCCATTTTAGAAGTTTTTATTTCCGCCTTTTTAGAAGACCTATCCTTTCTAATCAAAAAAGGAATCAAGCGAGATTACGCCAAAGTAGAAGCCAATCAACGCTTCGTCAAAGGCAAAATTCTTTTCACCCAAAACCTTAGAGAGAACCTCGTCCACCCAGAACGTTTCTATGTCGAATACGAAGAGTTCCACTCCAACAACGCCCACAATCGCTTGATAAAATCGGCTTTGTTACATCTACTCCCTATTTCCACCGACTTCCAAAACCAAAATCGCCTAAGACAATTTATCTTCATCTTTGATGTCATTCCAGCTTCCAAAAACTTAGCCCAAGATTTTCGATTAGCCCAAAACCATCATCGCCTCTATCAGCATTATTTTCCACTAATAGAATGGGCAAAAGTCTTTCTACTCAACCTATCCTTTGTCAACTTTCGAGGACGCTACCTCAACCGAGCCATTTTATTTCCAATGGAGCGAGTTTTTGAAGATTACGTCACCCACATTTTCCGCAAATACTTAAAAGGCTATGAAATCCAGACTCAACCCAAAAGCTGGCATCTTATCGACCAACACAAAGGCAAACCCAAATTTCGCCTACGTCCAGACATTGTTTTAAAAAGCGAAGAAACTTGCCACATTTTAGATATGAAGTGGAAGCTATTAGATACCCGATTACCTGACAAAAACTATCATATCTCACAATCGGATTTATATCAACTATATGCTTACGGAAAAAAATATGCTCAAACTCATAAAACGCCTCATTTATATCTCATTTACCCCAAACAAGCCTATTTTCAAGAAGCCTTATCGCCCTTTCAATACGATGAAGATTTGTCCTTACAAGTGATTCCATTTGATTTTCATAAAGAAGGAGAGGAGATGATTGGGGAAATACTTGCAGAATCCTCTATATAATTTTATTTTTGCTAAATGACGGATGCTCAAAACACATATCCTGCGGTTTATTTCAAGTCTTTAATCCTTGAAAATATCAAATGTTTTAAGGGAGAAAATAATGTTTTAGACCTTTCTGAAAATGACAAAGAACCAGCTTTATGGACGGTCATTTTAGGAAATAATGGAACAGGAAAGACTACTTTGTTGAAGTTTTTGGCAAGAATGGTTCTTAGAAGGAAGAGATATTTGAGTGAAATGCCACATTCCGACATTACATTAGATAATGAGAAACAGAAAGTTGTCGGTGATCTTTTAGTTGATCATTCTCATTCCATTCTTCTTCAATTTGAGATGAACTCATTTTATCATGTTATTGAAAGTATGGATGTTTTTTCTGAAAAATATCCTGATTTTGAAGTTTTAATCTATGCCTACGGAGCCTCCCGAAAATTAGGTGATAGCGAACTTACTTCAGAAAACGGAAATGATGCTCAATCCAGTCTATTAGAAAATAAACCTTTAATCAATGCCGAAGAATGGTTGATGCAAACCGACTACAAAGCAAAAAATGGAGTTGAAGGAGCAGCCGAACAATTAGAAAAAATCAAAAAAGTCCTCATTGATATTTTACCTGACGTTCACAACTTTCATTTTCGTTCTACTGTCGAAAAAAACTTTGTCGAATGTGAAACAGACTATGGAAAAATACCTTTTAAAGAACTAAGCTATGGTTATCATACCATGACTGCATGGATAGTCGATTTTGCTCGCCGACAATTTTTAAAATATCCTCAAAGTGCGAATCCATTAGCAGAACCAGCGATTGTTTTAGTCGATGAAATTGACTTACATTTACATCCTGAATGGCAAAGAAAAATCATTGCTTTTTTGAGTCATCACTTTCCAAAAACTCAGTTTATTGTGACTGCTCATAGTCCTTTAATCGTCCAATCGGCTGAAAAAGTAAATGTTGTTTTATTACAAAAAGAAGGCGATAGAGTCACCATTACCAATAGAGTCAATACCTCTTTTCAAGGTTGGACTGTAGATGAAATTTTAAGTGATTTGATGGGCTTAGAAAAGACCGTTTCAGATGTCTATTTACAACACTTGCGAGACTTTGAAGATGCCATTTCAGAAGACA
Organism: Chitinophagales bacterium; assembly: GCA_020630635.1. Classification (GTDB taxonomy): domain Bacteria; phylum Bacteroidota; class Bacteroidia; order Chitinophagales; family UBA2359; genus JAHDBB01. The sequence continues at coordinate 6,084 of JAHDBB010000063.1, read as the reverse complement.
ATGCCGAAAAAGCAAAGACGGCTTACGATGCTTTAGATAAGATTTTACATCCATCTAATCATACCCGAAAACTATTGCGAATACAAATGGCAGGTTTAACTGCTGATGCCGATTTATGATTAAACTTACTCGACCACCCAAACCTGTTGAATTAACAGAAGAAGTGCAAAAACAGCTTACTAAGAAATTTATTGAAACAAAGGAAAGAGTCTATGCCAAAGATTATATAAAAGATGCTTTAATGATTATGTCTCATAATAAATGTGCTTACTGTGAATGTAATCTAACCAAAGAAAGCAATTATATGGAAGTAGAGCATTTTCATGATAAAGATGATTATCCAGATGAAGTAGTAGAATGGAAAAATCTATTGCCTTCTTGTAAACATTGTAATGTAAATAAAGGAACACATGATACTTATGATGAACCCATTATTGATCCCACAAAAGATGATCCTAAAGAACATCTGTATTTTAAAAGCTATGCCATTCGAGGAAAAGATGATTTTGGAAAACTGACAGTTAATGTGGTTGACTTAAACGATACAGCTCGTTTAGTAATGGTAAGGTTTAAGATAGGAGAAAGTATCCGAAAACAGTTAGATAATTTACTCACTCTAACAGCAGAATATGCAAGTGGAGAAAAGAACTTCACAAGAAGAAAAAACCAAATAGTCAGAACTCTAAGAGATTTATTAAGAGAAGCACAACCCACTTCTGATTACAGCGCAACAGCCAGTACCGTTTTACTCAACGATGAAGACTATCAACAAATCAAAAAGGACTTTCAAAAAGCCAATATTTGGTCGAAAGAGCTTAACGAACTAGAACAAAAAGCCAAAGAATGTGCTTTGGAAATGAGAGGGAGTTTAGATGTCTAAAATTAAAAAATCCGCTTCCGATTCAAAGCACTCTGATACCGTCTCGCATTAATCGTATGCTGTCTCAAAGTCGTCGCAAAAGCATGATACATCGAAAAATCATCCTTTGCACAAAAATACAAATATTTATGTTCCATAGGGTTCAAGACCGCATTGATCGCCTTTTTAGAAGGAACACAAATCGGACCAGGAGGCAAGCCAGCATATTTATAAGTATTGTAAGGAGAATCAAACTCCAAGTGTTTATTTAAAACTCGTTTCAATTCAAAATCACCTACCGCATATTTGACCGTTGGGTCCGCTTGCAACAACATCCCCTTTTTCAAGCGATTCAAATATACACCAGCGACATCATCCATCTCGTCATGATGATAGGTCTCTTGTTCCACAATCGAAGCCAATGTAATTACTTCATAAGGAGTCAGATTTAATGCCTTTGCTTGTTGGATGCGTTCATTGCTCCAAAACTTGTCATATTCTTTTAAGAGACGTTTTAAAAGTCTGCGTTCATTGGTATTCCAATACAATTGGTAAGTATCGGGCATAATCAACGACATCACTGTTTTCTCATTTTTTTTCAAGGAATCCAATAAAGATTTACTGGTCAAAAGCTGTAAAAAACGAGTGGAATCTGCTTCAATATTTGCTGTTGCTGCTCCTGCGATTTTGGGCAAGGTTCTGGCACTATTAATCACGACTTTGACCGTTTCATTTTTACCTTGTCGCAACTTATCGACCAATTCACGAGTCGTCAATTTAGACGAAATCAAATACTTTCCAGGCTTGACATTTTCGGGATATTTCATCTTTTCAGCGACCCAAAGAAAAGCCGCATCATTTTTAAGCATATCCTGTTGCTTAATCAATAAACGCACATCGTCAAAGTCCGCACCTGTTGGAATAAACAATACATGATCTTTTCCGCCATTATTCCGAATATTTGACCCATAAATCATTTCATAAAAATAGTAGCCTACACCACCTCCCACCAGTAGTGCCAAGACTAAAAAAATGAGTAATCCTTTTACAATAGATGATTTCGCCATAGCGTCGCAAAAATAAAAACTTTCATTTATCTTACAAAATTATTCTACTTTCTCTTATGGAGATAAATCATTGATTATAAGATGCTTATTTTTAGGAGAGAATGTTTTTTTCTTCGTCGTTATAGGTCTCCCCGCTATCCGTTCTTATTCGTGTAGCCTTGTTTTAGGCAGCCAACGCTTCGACACGAATACCACTACTATCGGGTCTATTGGGTAAAGCAAAGACTTCTTAGTACCAGTTAAAAGTAGAGTGATTTTTAGTGATAGAATCTCAGGAAACTTTCCAGCAAAGACGAAAAAGTTTTACTTCATTCTTTAGGATGAAGCCACAAGAGATAAAAAACGAAAAACAAAGTGGAGAACCCTACAAAATAGCCCCGAATGGATTAAATTCTAACTTCAAAATCCAAAATTCTAAAGTGGTTCAGTTACTATAGGGAGCGACCTCAACGAACTAGCCCTGATAGTAGTGGTATTCGTGAGAAGCGTTGGCTGCCTAAAACGTTGGCAACACGAATAAGAACGAATAGCAGGACTTCCCAACACGATGAAAGAAAAACCCTTCGCTCCTAATAATATTGTAAAGCAAATTCACGAATTTGGTCTAATCGCCCCTGTAACTATAGACTATGGCTCATAAGAAATCCGATAAATCACATCCGCAAAATCATCGGAAACCAACAAAGAACCATCAGGCATTTGCAACACATCCACAGGACGACCCCAATAATCATCCTCCGCAACATCCAGCCAACCTTCCGCAAAAACCTCATAAGAAATAGCCGTCTGATGATCCGCTTCCAAAGTAAGACGCATCACCCGATAACCACTTTTCTTAGAACGATTCCAAGAACCATGTTCCGCAAAAATAATCTGATTTTGATAGCTTGATGGAAACATGTTGCCTGTATAAAAACGCATCCCCAAAGGAGCCACATGCGCTCCCAATTCTTGGACAGGAGGTGTAGAAGCACTACAAGGCTGTTGGTCGCCAAATTCGGGGTCTTTTATTTCATTACCATGACAAAAAGGAAAACCAAAATGCATATCTTTGTTAGGAGCATGATTGATTTCACAAGGAGGAATGTCATCACCCATCATATCCCGTCCATTATCCGTAAACCATAAGGTTTCTGTAACAGGATGCCAGTCAAAACCCACAGAATTGCGAACCCCATGTGCATAAATCTCTAAGTCAGAACCATCGGGATTCATACGAGTAATGGTCGAATAAATCGGGTCTTCCTCCTTACACACATTACAAGGCGCACCCACAGGAACATACAATTTACCATCTGGACCAAAACGAATAAACTTCCAAGCATGGTGATTTTGGTTAGGAAATTGGTCGGTGATCAAAATGGGTTCAGGAACATTGTCCAAGTTGTTCTCAATATCTTCTAATTTCCAAATACTATTAATACCAGCAACATATAAATCACCTTGATAGAACGCCACTCCATTAGGCATCTCAATATTATCTATCAATGTAATTATTTTATCTGCTACATAATCCTGATTTTCATCGACGACAGCATAGACCTTTTTCTTGCTACGAGTACTGACAAAGACCGTTCCTTGAGCACCCAATGCCAATGAACGAGCATTGTCAATATCTTGGGCAAAATAATCTATCTTAAATCCATCAGGAAGTTTGATTTTATCCAAAGGAGAAGTGGTAGAGGCTTCTTTAACTTGATCTTGACAAGAAGATGCCAATGATAATAAAAGTAGTAAAGGAATAATCCAGTAAAATAGTGGTTTCATAAGCTTAGAGAATTGATTCAGGAATGGTTTAAAAATAAAGTGTACAAGTTTAACAAAGAGATTTTTCAACTCTATGAGGCAGAAAACGTAATCATAGCAGGGCTACGATGAGGCTTTCTAACGAAATAGATTGGAAAATATCAAAGTTAAGTTGTACATGTTGTTTTTTCACCATTCCTTTTAAATAAAAGTAAGGAATCTTGAAATATTTTGTATCAAAAGTCCGTACAATTAACATAAT
>JAHDBB010000063.1:0-2050 GCA_020630635.1 Chitinophagales bacterium | reverse complement strand
TTTGTAAAATAAGGTTAAAAGTGTGAATCTTTCTTGGTACTTCCTTATTTTTGATGCTTGTATCTCGTATGAAAAATTTAAAAATGCTTATGAATAAAATATATGCTGTCTTGATTCTTTTAGGGATAGGACTTTTAACAGCTTTTGCACCAGAACAAAACGTAAAAATCGCTCTTTTAAAATACAATGGAGGAGGAGATTGGTACTCTAATCCTACTGCTTTGCCCAACCTCATTCGTTATTGCAACAAACAATTGGGGATGAATATAGAACCCACTCCGCCAACGGTAGAAGTCGGAAGTTTGGACTTATTTAATGTGCCATTGGTTCACATGACGGGACATGGCAATGTCGTTTTTTCGGCAGAAGAAGCCAAGAATATGCGGACCTATTTAGAGGCTGGCGGCTTTTTACACATCGACGATAACTATGGAATGGATCCTTATGTGAGAACCGCCATGAAGCAGGTTTTTCCCGAAAAAGAGTTCATTGAATTGCCTTTTTCTCATCCGATTTACCACCAAAAGTATGACTTTAAAAATGGCGTTCCCAAAATCCATGAACACGATGGCAAACCCTCACAAGGTTTCGGGCTTTTTGTCGAAGACCGATTGGTTTGTTTCTACAGCTATGAGAGCGACTTAGGCGATGGTTGGGAAGATCCAGAGGTACACAATGACCCTGAAAATGTACGTAAAAAAGCCTTACAAATGGGAGCCAATATCGTACGATTTGCTTTTACTCAATAGGTTGCTTTTAAAATAAAAAACCCCCAACTAGTCAAACTAGTTGGGGGTTTCTTTCAAGTATTTTTACTTTCTATAAGCCAAAACCTTCTGCTGCTTCACCACCATTGGCTTCGATAGCACTTACTATTTCCTCCAAAAACTCAAAGTCCTTATCATTGGGATCATAGCCTGCTTTAAGGTCATAACCATAGGCTTTACTGGCTTGCGTCCAAACAAAAGCGGTGACCGAACTCTTGTAACTTTTGATGATTTGGTTCATCGTTTTACCTGTATTACGTTCTACCAATTTCACCAAAATCTTTCCTTGCGAAACAGTCAAGTTTTTCAGTTTATCTTCAAACTCCGTTTTCAATTCCTTTTCCAGCGACTTCAAATACTTCTTTTGATGACGTTTCTTATTGATTCTTGCGGTTTCTGTTTCAATTTCCGTCATCAACTCAGACGCTTTTTTCGCATAAGGATAGACCTTAATAATACGACGACGCATTCGTTCATACCGTCTTCTTTCATCATTATCCTTAAATTTACGAGAAGTAAATGCGACAGTTGGTAAGTTGACAAAGGTAATCGTATCTCCGTCAATCACTTCAAATGTCAAGACTTCACTATTTTCGATAATTTCATCCAAAGACTGTTGGGTGTGGTTTTCATCCTCACACTCTTCTTCCTGTTGTGCGTGTAAAAAGGGGCTTGCTGCAAATAACAGCATCAAAATCCATAAAAATTTATTGCTCTTCATATAAAAATTAAATTATTCAAGACAATATTGTGACAACCAACCTTAACAAAGGTTTACCTTTTTTAACAAAAAATTTAGAATATTTTCAATTTTGCAACCTACAATATAAAGTAAATAATGATACGCTATTATGCCAAGAAAGTTTTTTAACATTTACAAGAAGAACTATGTTTTTAATACAAGTGTTGTATATATATAGAAAATCAAGTTGGCCCCATAGTTCAATGGATAGAATACGAGTTTCCTAAACTTTAGATCCAAGTTCGATTCTTGGTGGGGCTGCTATTTTTTGTCCATAGTCGATTGTCAATAGTTTTTTGGGTGATAAAAACAAGTGGCAGGTGTCTTTTGATTCAATTCTTGCTTTCTGACTAAGAGTGAAATCCTACTAATCTCGAAAAAATCCTATAATCCTATTCCTTTTTTAGGCTAGGAGCGAAAGGATCGTCTTTCATCGTAATGGAAAGTCCTGCTATCCGTTCTTATTCGTGTTGCCAACGTTTTTCTAAGCCAATGCACCCACACGAATACCACTCCTATCAGGGCTAGGTCGTTGAGGTCT
>JAHDBB010000695.1 GCA_020630635.1 Chitinophagales bacterium | reverse complement strand
TTGCAGAACAACAAGGTCATGGCAATGCAACGGCTGCCATATTAGCAGGTGGTCGTGTTACCTACAATGATACCAATGGACAATATAGCGGCTACTTTGGAGCATTTCCCTATGCAGAAGTCGTCTCTTTTAAAATTAGTGAAAGTGTCGTAATTTTCAAAGCCAACGATTTTGCCAAAGCATTGAGACGAGCAGTAGATATAGGATGTGAAGTCGTCACCATGTCGATGGCTGGTGTTCCAAGTAAAGCAATGGCAGATGCGATTAATTATGCTTATGAAAATGGGGTAGTTGTCGTTTCAGCAGCAGGCAATAGTTGGGTCAATGAAGCAGGAAAATTGATTTCCAAACTTCCTAAAACAACTTTATATCCAGCCAGATTTGAGCGAGTCATTTCGGTGACAGGAGCAACTTATGATGATGATCCATACTTATACGATTTACAAGATGCTCAAATCTCTCGAATGCCCGACAGTAAGTTTATGCAAATGAACTATGGTCCGAACTATGCGATGAAAACCACCATTGCTGCTTATACGCCTAATGTTGCTTGGGCAGGAGAACATCTTTCTACACAAGGAGGTGGAACCAGTAGTGCGACTCCACAGGTAGCAGCAGCAGCAGCTTTATGGATTCAAAAATACAAAACAGAATTAAAAGCCAAAGGTTATACAGGAACTTGGAAACAAGTTGAAGCGGTCAAAAAAGCTCTTTTTTCAACTGCGAACAAAGATTATCCTGCTTATGAAATGTACTATGGCAATGGAATTTTGCGTGCGGCTGATGCTTTAGAATTTGACGTTCCCAATCAAATTCGAGACTACGAAAAAGCAACAAAAGCCACCGTTATTTTAAAAGGCTTGCCTGAACTATTCAACTTATTCAACCCCAATGGCAATATTGAGAAATTGAAAAAAATGCTGTCGTTAGAGGTTTTACAGTTATTGCATTTAGACGATAACTTAAAAGAGTTTTTAGGTTTTGATTTTGAAGAAAAAACACCTTTCTTTGGAAAACTCAAAAAGAAGTTTATTCAAAAAGTTTTTAAATCCAACTTAGCTTCCAACTTTTTAAAGAAAACCATTGGCAGCATTTTTAGTCGAGATATTGATCTCCCAAGCAATAAACGCAGCATCAATCTCAATATCGACTCATCTGAAATCAACTATCATTTAGTCAATACTCAATTAGGTGAGTTTTATCTTCAAACCAACAATGTCAATTGTCAAATTCTTCCAAAGAAAGACTTTTTTGAATTGGCACTTCCCAACGAGTTAGAAGACTTAACAGATGAATTAGAAGGAACCGTTGTTTTTGATAAAATAGAGATGGAAGTCAGTGTTGCCAATTCTCGCTCTTTAGAAATACCTTCACTCAACTTTGTAAGAAAAGAGGGTGTTCGCAATGCTGGTATGAATATGGCATTTTTGGTGACAGAAGAGATCAATGGTGAGTTGGTTTCTCGTTGGGTACTTCCAAACGCACAAATGCCAGAAGATGGTACATCCCGTAGTCTTCATGACTCTCCGATTCAATTTACGGATCCCAATCATACCTTCCATATTTCTTTACAGAAGGATGGACAAAATAGAGGAATATTTGATGGAGTCAAGAAAAAAATACTAGTACAAGCTTTTGGTTGGGTCGCTAAAAAATTGGCAGGTGTTGCTTTACAAAAGTATATCGAAAAACGCCATCGTTTCTATGTTTTTGACCTCAATGAAGTAGATAATCTCAAAAAGAAAAAAGCCTATAAAAAGGCATGGCGTGAGATGAAAGACCAAGATTGGAACAACCTCAAAGCCCGTTCCTTAAATGACCAAAAGATCTTAATGCTTCTACCTGGAACCTCTCGCAATCTCTGGGGAGGCTATCAAGACCTTCTTTTTGATAGCGATAAACGTCACTATGTCGAAATGCTTAAAGCCCAATATGGCAACCTTATTTACGGCTTCAATATGCCAACACTTTTGGCGGGCATAGAACGCAACATAGAGGAATTATTAGAGCGTTTACCAAGTCATTTGGATGTCCAATGCGATGTCATCACTCGAAGTCGAGGCGCATTGGTCGCTCGTCAACTCTTTGAAAATACCAAATCCAATAAACTCAAATTGGATAAGTTGGTGATGATCGCAGGACCCAACTGTGGAACACCAATGGCAGAAGAAGAAAACTGGATGTCTTTCCTCAACATCATTACCAATATTATGATACAAACGGTTGGAAGATTAAATCCGATTATTCCGACCATCATTCGAGTGTTACAAAGCAGTGCCATAGGTGCTTTAGATTTACCAGGTCTGAAAGATCAAGCTCCCAATAGCGACTTTTTACAAGAACTCAATAGCAAAAATGTGGATAGGTCGAATTATTTAGCGATTGGTTCCGACTTTGAACCCGATGGCAGCTCGTCTTATTGGCAACATTTCAAAGACCCTGTGACTGACAAGATCATCTTTAAGGAAATGCCGAATGATGGGGTTATTCCTGTCACCAGCACTTACGGACGAGACCCCGATCAACCTCATACTGGTTTTGCTCACTATATTGTTCCTTTCAATAAACGCATTGACCATTACTCTTATCTCAAGGATTCGGAGATATTGGATAAGATTATGGATCATTTAGGGATTAAGCCTGTATAAGATCACTCAAAGAACTAGTCATTTCAATCGGATTGTTGGACAAAAAATGTTTGGCAATCCGATTATTTTTTTCTCTTCTTCTGTGGTCTTCATCCTAAAGAATGAAGTAAAGTTTTTTTCGGTTCTTTGCGTGGCTTCATCCTAAAGAATGAAGGAAAACTT
>JAHDBB010000062.1 GCA_020630635.1 Chitinophagales bacterium | reverse complement strand
GTGACTGGTGTTTTTAGAATTTTAGATTTTGATATTAAAATTTAATACACTGGTACTAAGAAATACTTTCCGCAACGATCTAGACCCGATGGTAGTGGTATTCGTGTAGAAGCGTTGGCTTAGAAAAGTATAGCCACACGAATGAGAACGGACAGCGGGGAGACCTGTAACGATGAAAGAGGGACTGTTCTCTCCTAATAAAAATTACAAATATAAAAAAACCCCTTCGCTCTTTTTGAACAAAGGGGTATTTGTTTTTGGACTATCTTTTTTTACTTGATACCAAAAGCTCTTTTGACCTTTTTTACATAGTCTAGTTTTTCCCAAGTAAATAACTCGACTTTCTTGGTCTTTTTGTTGCCAGAACCATCTATAAAGATTTTTTCCACTTTTTGAGGGACACGTCCCATGTGACCATAAGCGGCTGTTTCCGCATAGATAGGATTTCTCAACTTTAGGCGAGTTTCGATGCCGTAAGGAGTCATATCAAAAATCTCACCGACTTTTTTAGCGATTTGACCATCTGACATCTCTACTTGTGCCGTTCCGTAAGTATTGATGTAAATACCCATTGGCTTGGCAACTCCGATGGCGTAAGAAACTTGTACCAATACTTCATCACAAACACCTGCTGCTACTAAGTTCTTAGCAATGTGACGGGTTGCATAAGCGGCTGAACGATCCACTTTTGAAGGATCTTTACCAGAAAAAGCACCTCCACCGTGTGCGCCTTTACCACCATAAGTATCTACAATGATTTTACGTCCTGTTAAACCTGTATCACCGTGTGGTCCACCAATAACAAATTTACCTGTTGGATTGACATGGTATTTGATTTTGTCATTGAATAAGGCTTGAATATGCTCTGGTAATTTGGCTTTGACACGTTCTACCAAAATGTTTTTGACATCTTCTTTGATTTGCCCTAACATTTCTTTATCGTTTTTACCAAACTCGTCGTGTTGCGTAGAAACAACGATGGTATCAATACGCTTGGGTTTGTTGTCGCTACCGTATTCGATGGTCACCTGTGATTTTGAATCAGGACGCAAATAAGTCATCTCCTCACCTTCTCGACGAATCTCTGCCAACTCTAACAACAATAGGTGTGACAGGTCTAAAGAAAGTGGCATGTAGTTTTCGGTCTCATTGGTTGCATAACCAAACATCATACCTTGATCGCCTGCTCCTTGTTTTTTCTTATCTTTTTTATCAACTCCTTGATTGATGTCAGGAGATTGTTCGTGGATAGAAGATAATACCCCACAAGATTTAGCTTCAAACATATACTCGCTTTTGGTATATCCAATACGTTCAATAACGTCACGAGCAATTTGTTGGACATCTAGGTAGGTTTTAGATTTTACCTCTCCAGCTAATACCACTTGTCCAGTTGTTACTAAAGTTTCACAAGCTACTTTTGATTCTTTATCGAAGGCTAAGAAATGATCAACCAAAGCATCTGAAATTTGGTCAGCTACTTTATCTGGATGTCCTTCTGATACAGATTCGGATGTGAATAAATAAGACATATTCTTTTACTTTATTTTTGATGATATTCTAAATGAGCTGCAAAGATAAAGAGAATGTTAGAATTAATTTGTATTATTTTCTAGCACTTTATTACATATCCAAAATACTTATAAGAAAATCTACTCAAAAATCTCGAAGAATGGCATTATTTTTACTCCATTGAAGATAATCTAAAGAGTCGATTTGTCCATCTAAGTTGAAATCACTTTGTTGATAACCCATCGAATTATATTCATTTTTCCATTTGTCAAAGTCAGTGGTTTGGATGCTTCCATCTTGGTTACAATCTCCTGTAAATAATAAGGTTTTTCCGTCTGTTGATACTGTCATCTGTTGATCTCCAACAATCGTTTCTAGTCCTTCGGTAAAGTCATATAGTAAAGTATCCATTTCCATCACAATGTCTTGTGAAAGAATGCTTAAATGGTTTCGATGGCGAATACCTATATGGTAATTTTGTCCTTTAATTGGGTTGTTGAATCGTAAAAAACCGCCATTGGTATTGGTGATATTTCCATCTTTCCACAAAATGGCTGCTTGAGTTTCTATGATATTTTTGCCCATATTATTACTGACTTCGACTAAAACCCAATCAACTATTTCACTATTTATATTTTCTAAGCTTTCATTTCCTTCATAAAAATAAGGAGCAATGTTATAGGGTTGATTGAATGGGATAAAATCCGTTAAGTTGGTTTGCATTTGTCCTTCTGTATCATAGCATCCTTCCAATAAAATTTTGGGTTGAATGGCAATGGGGTCAGGTGGCAATATTTTGAAATCTGCCACAACTGGAAAATGATCGGAAGCTATCCCTGTATCGTCGAAGAGTAAATTGTACATGGCTAATCGTTCGCTTGGCATCACTTCTGTTTGTATCGTAAAAGCCTTTTGGTTTTCCATTGTTTTATCCGAAAAAATCATAAAGTCTAATCGTCCTGGCGGATAACTACTGTAATCATTTCGCCAAGTATAAGCCATCCGTCTATCAGTTTGCAAACAAATTTGATCGGTCAAAGGTGTGTCATCCCAATCAGGTAAAATGTCCATTCCCCAAGTTTCATTATCCACAATATCACCATTCACTAGTGTTTCTAATTGTTGAGACAATCCTACTAAATTTAAATCCCCTGTTAAGATAAAAGGTGTTCCTTCTTCTAATTCAATATCGCCTCCTGTCTTTTTTGCGTCTTTGATAAATCCTATGAAAGTATCTACTTGCTCTTGTCGAAGTTCGTCATGGTCACAGCACGAAAGATGGGCTGAAAAAACTAAAATGTCTCTTGGATAAATATCATCGGGTAAGTCGATCAAACTGGCTACAATTCGTCCCCAATAAACCACCCAAGTTTCAAGGATAGGATAACGACTCACGACTGCTAAATCATCGTGTGTATAAGCATGCCAATTGACATCGGGATTCACGCCATTCATAAAGTCCAAAACATAATCTTCGGTCATATCGTAGGCTTCCGAAAAAGTAACAATGTCAGCATCTATCGCTGTCAATATACGTTCAAAACTGGGGATTCGCCAAGATTCTTCTAAGCCGCTTTGTAATACGTTATATGCTGTAATCCGCAAATCATCTTCCTCCTTTTTTTCAAAATTGATGGGTTCAAATGGAACATCATTTTCATCAAAAGTATAGATAAAAGTTTCATCGTTTTCGGGCATTTGATCGCCTTCTCCTGATTCTATTAAAACTTGAAAGGTGGCATTAGGAAAGAGTGCATTTAGTCCATCTGGCAGAAGATCTCGTTTGATGGCAATTTCAAAAATATTAGAAGTAACGGTGGGTAATGATCGAAAATGTAGGTCGCTCCATTCTAGAAAAAGGTTGCTTCCTCCTATATTAAAAAAGCCAGAACGATCACCTGTCAAAATACTTAATTCAGCTCCAATATTTCCAACTGAAAAGCCTGTATTTGCATCTAAATCGGTATCCAAGTATATCGCAAAATCATTGTCGTCTGATAAGTCAAATTCCTCAGTCGTTTCTATTTTGAAAAACACCCATGTTTCATCGTTGGCAACGGAAAGATTCTGTAAGTCAATACCTGTTTCTCCATCAAAAATATCTGTATAAACAAAAGTACAGGCTTCCCAATCATCATAGCTTTCATCCAATATAATGGGCAATGCTTGTGCTTTCATGAATAAGGGAACTAAACACAAGAGCCATTTTATTTTATTGAGTTTCATGGGCAAAATGTAATAATGATAAATTATTAGTGCAGTTCAATTTGTAGTTTTTTTATTAAGAGCGAAAGGTTCATCTTTCATCGTTACGGAAAGTCTCGCTATTCGCTCTTATAAATGCAGCCAACGTTTTGAGAAGCCTTTCATTGCATTTATACCGCTACTATCGGGGCTATTTTCTACAGCTTGTACTTCTTATTTAAGCTGATAAATCAGGGGATGATATGTTGGTTGAGGAATTATTATTTTTTTAGCTTGAGCTACTTTTAGCCAAGCCTCTTTTCCAACCAAAACTTCTTTTAATGCTTGTTCTTGTGTTTCACCAAAAGCAGAACAGTCTTTTAAGTCTGGAATATCTGCAATATAACCGCCATCTTCTTCACTATAAAAAATATTGATGTGATAATCTTTCATGCTTAATTGATTTTCAAGTTAAATTTTTCAATTATACGAATAATTTGTTTTAGTTGATAAGGCTTCACTTGTCCATTAACATTCTGAATATTTACCAGTTGTTGTATTTCATGATGATAGAATATATGATGACTTCCCTGTATTCTTTCAAGAGAAAAACCAAGACTTATCAGCAAATTACTCACTTCAGAAAAAGATATATTTTTACTGCCAGATAAAATTTTTAGAAGTAGCTTTTTCTTTTTAGTCATATATTTATTTTAGTAGCAAATAATATTAGCTTTTAGTCTCTTGTAGCTTCATCCTAAAGAATGAAGCAAAATATTTTTGCCTTTCTACTCAAAAAAAACACTGACTTCTCCCAAAGACTTTCTTGTCAAGTCAGGAACAGTCGCATCATCTTTTGGATAGCCTACTGGTATCAACAAAAAAGGCTTTTCATTGACAGGACGATTTAAAATTTTGATTAAAAAATTCATAGGGCTTGGGGTGTGAGTTAAGGCGACTAAGCCCGCCTCGTGAATCGCACTTAGCAAAAATCCCGATGCCAAACCTACTGATTCATTGACATAATAGTTTTTGGTTTTTTCTCCATCATTCAAGTCATACACCTTTTTAAAAACGACAATCAACCAAGGCGCAATTTCTAAAAATTCTTTGTGCCAATCTGTTCCAAAGGGTCTTAAATCGTCTAACCAATCTTCTGACATACGCCCATGATAGTTTTCATATTCTTCTTCTTCCGCAGCGATGCGAATCTGTTTTTTTATCTCTGGGTTGCTGACTGCACAAAAAGTCCAAGGCTGTTTGTGTGCGCCCGATGGAGCAGTCGATGCAGCCATAATCAATTTTTCTATAACTGCTTTATCTACTGACTTATCTGAAAATTCTCGTAGGCTTCTACGTTGATCCATAAACTGATAATGTGCCTCTATCTTTTTGACCATTGCTGGTTGTTCGATGAAAGGGCGACTGTATGGAATAAAAGAGGAATCGTTCATAGTTCGTAACTGGTTTTTGGTGACTGGTGACTTTCGGTTCTGTTCTTGGTTTTGGGACGATGGGACGTTTTTCGGTTTTGTTCTTGGTTTGGGGACGATGGGACGTTTTTCGATTCTGTTCTTGGTGTTGGGACGATGGGACGTTTCGGTTCTGTTCTTGGGTGTTGAGACGATGGGACGTTTTTCGGTCCTTTTGTGGTTTTTCGATTATTAAAATTTCACGTCCTTTACGTCACTTTCGTCCCGATTTCTGATACTAAGAAGTCCTGTACTCAACCAAATAGCCCTGATAGTAGTGGTATCGACAAAGCGCATTGGCTAAAGGGTTCGGGTGGCTTGGCGATAAGAACGGATAGCAGGACTTTCCAACACAACGAAGTATCCACCGTTCGCTCCAAAAAAATAATGCCCCACAACTATCTTATAAATCTAACCTTGCATCTAGGTCGTACATAAGATTTTCATACTTTTTGAGATAGGCTTTGACAGCTCCAACCTTTAGTGGCGACTCTATCAACAAAGGAATTTTATTGGCATCGTCTGTTGCCCAAATCACCATTTGTTCGCTTGCATCAAAGATGTAACCATCAATCAAAATAGGCGCAATCTTGATGCAACGAAATGTGCCATGTTCTGTCTCTAACGTATCTTTGCCCAAGTATTGTAAGCCAACTTGATAGTTTTTTCCATCCATAAAAAGATTCAAAGGAACAGAGTCATTGACAGCTATTTGGGTATAATCCAAATTGCGGGTATGATAGACTATCGAAAGTAGATCAAAGGTACAATTATTGATGGAATGGGTCTCATCTTTGCGCCGTAATTTTCCCTTTCTAATGACATAATCAATCCAAACTTCACCATCGTCGTGATCAAAGACATATTCTAACTCCTTTGTGTAATTGCCTTCGCTAATGTCTCGGATAAAATGAATGGGTTGATAGGTTTCTGGATGGAGGTAGGATTGGTAGAAATCTTCAACTCTATAAAACCAATTGTATCTTTTTAAGGTTTTACCTTCTGCATAGGCATGTAACACAGATCGTCCATCCTCCAAAGTCGCTTCTTTCATCTCGAAAGTAGCCTTGCCTGCTCCCATCCAAACAGCCTTCCAATTATAATAGACTTTGTATTCTAACTTTTCGCCCACTTGAAAACTGGGTTGTAATTGATAACAGCCTTCTTCTAGCTGGGCTTGCAACGAAAAAGTGATTCCTATCATCCCCAAAATCAAAACTAAGATATTCCAAAATTTATTCATTTTGTCGTATTGAGTGAAAAAATAATCGCCATGCCCAAAAGGGCTGGAATCAATAGGTTGATACCCCATAAAAGCAAGGAAGCGGTCAAAACGGCTATTTGATTGCTAGTGACATAGCTCATAAAATAAATAGCGACTCTTCCTCGAATGCCTAATTCTACGATGGCAATGGATGGTATAACGGTTTGTACGAAAAAAATGCTAAAAATGAGCAGCATACCGATTTGCCATCCTATTTCGATTCCTAAAAGGCGAAACAACAGCCAATATTGAAAGCTAAAGACTCCATGTCGAAGGGCTGAATAGCCTAATAGCTGTGTTAGCTCTTTGACGGAGTACTCAAAAGCTAGATTAAAATGGTGGCTTTTATTTTGGGTAAACGGAATTTTTTCAAGAAGATTTTTTAAGAGTGCAATATTAAAGTAAAAAAGGAAAGAGATACTGGTCATCAAACCACCTAAACCCAACAGAATATAGGAGGTGTAAGCATCTGGTGATACAAAGGTATGGTAAAATCCCAGCCATCCCCACATCCCAATATTGAAACTGGCAACGATTTGACTCAAGCTTCCCAATAAACTTAGACTCACGCCCTGTATTCTATTGGCATTTTTCAACAACAAAACTCGTCCTCCAAATTCGCCAATACGATTGGGCGTAAACATAGCCAATGTAATACCACTACAGATGGCTTTAAAAGCCGTCCAAAATGACAT
This sequence comes from Chitinophagales bacterium, assembly GCA_020630635.1. GTDB lineage: Bacteria > Bacteroidota > Bacteroidia > Chitinophagales > UBA2359 > JAHDBB01. The sequence goes on along the minus strand of JAHDBB010000062.1, from coordinate 10,620 downwards.
TTTTTCGACTTTTGAGATCAATTGTTTCCATTTCAATGACTCTATTCCCCAATTGACCAACATCAAAAACCCGACTAAAAACCATAATGGATAGGCTTGTACTTGTAAATTATCTCGAAATTGGGCATAAAGACTTTCGATGTCTTCTTGTTGCACCAGTTTTTCATAGATAGAGTACAGCAATAGTCCCAATATCAACAGCTTCAAGGCTAACAACCATCCTTTGTGTCGAGAGAGCAATCGCACTTTTTGTAATAATAGCTCGGTATCCATAAACCTCACAAAGATACAGAGAGGATTTGATTTTTGGAGCGAAAGGTTAAGAGCTTCGTCGTCATAGCAAGTCCCGCTATCCGTTCTTATCACCAAGCCCCCCAAACCCTTTAGCCAATACACATTGGTGATACCACTTCTATCGGGGCTATTTTTGAAAGGACAAAATGCTTCACAAACTGAACTGATTAAAATTTAGAATTTAATCCATTCGGGTCTAGATCATTAAAGTCTCTACTTCTTAGAACCATCTTAAAAAAATCACTGCTTTTTCTAACGTCTACAAACTTATAAAAATCAAACACTTACACATTATAAACACAAAAAATTATCCTTTTGTGTTGACATTCCTTTATTTTATATCTAACTTTGTTGTGTTTAATGTTTTAAAAACATTAAATGTTGAATAAAAAACTTCTATTGAAATAAGATAAAGATTTCTTTCTTTATCAGGTACTCACAACTCCTAGATAATCCAATCTTGATTGGATTGCTATATAAGCTATCAGAGTAAACCTAAACACTCTATTCTACTCTAATAACTTACTGGTTTTGCACACTCCCAAAACAACTATTAAACACACATATTGGATTTTCTTTGTTTTTTTATATAAAGTCTATTTGTCTTGAGTCCTTTTATTCTGACTTTATTAAAAAAAGCAAAAGAATATATTTATATGATTACCAAATCATTAAACACTGTTAACAATTATTTCATGTTACTTTGTTTACCAATCTACTCACAATATTTGATTAAAATGTAATGTAATGAAAAACATCCTTACTCCTAACCGTCCTTTGTTGTTGTACTTTGTGTTGTTTTTAAATTGTGTTCCTTTTATGGGTCCTATAGCTACCTCATTGAATGCCTCTACTCCTACTTTTTTGGTAGATGGTTGTACTGATATGACAGCTTGTAATTATAACCCTGACGCAACAACTGATGATGGATCTTGTGAATATGGTATAGCAACTTGCGATGAACCTTGTAACGCAATCGTAGGCTGTACCAACCCTTTTGCTTGTAACTATGATGCAGATGCCAACTGTGATGATGGATCTTGTGATTATGGCAATGCTGATTGTCCTTCTCCTTGTACAGATATAACAGGTTGCACCAATCCACTGGCTTGTAACTATAACGCAGAAGCTAGCTGTGATGACGGCTCTTGTGCTTTTCCTCCTTGTAATGTGGCAGGCTGTACAGACCCTTGTGCTGCTAATTATAACCCTGATGCCAGTATAGAAGATGGTAGTTGTGAACCCTATGATACAACTTGTAATACAGATTGTACATTGGGCGATATTGAAGCTTGGGATGCAACTTCTTGTAGTTGTATGGTTGTCGATACCATTGTCTATGGTTGTCTAAGCTTTGAAGCTTGTAACTTTAATCCTGATGCCAATTGTAATGATGGCTCTTGTAGTTTTATTGTGGAAGCCAACGCTGGACCAGATCAAAATGTTTGTGGTTTTACAACTACTTTAGAAGCTAATGAAGAAGAAGGAGTTTGGACTACTTTCTTCGGAGGCGTAAGTTTTGAGGATGCCACCAACCCACAAACAACTGTAACCGTTAGTCAAGCAGGTTCTTATGTATTTTTCTGGAATACCTTTAATAATTGTCCAGATACCGATAACGACCAAGACCCTGTAAGTGTATTATTTTTAGACCCTTATCTTGCAGATGCTGGTGGAGATGCCTCTACTTGTAGTCAAGCCTACCCACTCAATGCCAATACTCCTGAAGGTTTAGCTGCTACAGGGACATGGACCGTTGTAGAAGGAACAGGTAATTTCAATGATTCTTCTTCTCCTAATGCCATTGTCACAGGACTTTCGGAAGGCAATAATACATTTCAATGGACTGTTTCTGGTCCTCTTTGTTACACAGTGAGCGATAGTATCACCGTTACAGTTGTTACCGAACCTATCCCTGCCAATGCAGGAGAAGATGCGCTTATTTGTGGCAATACCTACCAACTACAAGCTAGCGAGTTAGGTGCTTGGTCGGGAGATGGCAACTTTGATAATATCAATGATCCATTGAGTACTGTAAGTGTTAACGATTTTGGAACCTACACTTTTATTTGGACTGTCTCCAATGAATGTGGAACAAGTATGGATTCTGTCAATATCACCTTTTCACAGAATATGACAGAAGCAGACGCAGGACCCGACCAGACAGTTTGCGGATTTACCACTACTTTGGAAGCCGTAATAGAACCTGAAAATACAGGGATGTGGATTAGCAATTTTGGTGGAGTGACTTTTGCAGATGTCAATGATCCAACCACCCAAGTAACCGTAGATCAACCAGGTCCATTTATTTTCTTCTGGCAAGAAAATGCAATGTGTGGAAATGAAGAAGTATCGGACAGTGATTTAGTTTCTATCACCTTTCAAGAAGAAGACTCCGAAGCATGTCAAGGAGGTTGTACTGATCCTTGTGCCATCAACTATAATGCAGATGCTGTCACAGATGATGGTAGTTGTTTAGAATATAGTACAGATTGTGATGACGGCTGTATCTTGACATCAGAGTTTTATGATTCTAATACATGCCAATGTGTTTTTATACAACCTACCTGTTTTGGAGAGGATGATTGTGCCAGTTATTACTTTGATGAAACGACATGTGAATGTGCCTCTGAACCTTTGTGTGCAACTATCATAGGCAATGTGTTCTTTGATGAAAATAATAATAGTATCCAAGATACAATGGATACAGATGTTGAAAACCTTATCGTATTGCTTTACGACGATCAAGGCGATGTTGTGGCTCAAACAACCACAGATATTAATGGTGAATACTTCTTTGTAGATATACCCGAAGGCTATTACTATTTATTTTTCAGTGTTCCAAGTAGTTTTGTTGTCGTAGAAGCAGATGTATCAGGAGATGATGCCATTGATAGCGATATTAATAGCAATGGAACTACAGAAGTATTTGAAGTAGTAGCTGGCGACTTTATCAGCGATATAGACTTGGGTATTACTACACAAAGTATTACCTGTGAAGATTTCGGTGTATTTGTTGATGTCATCTGTAATGATGAAAACTACGAATTGATTCTTTCATTTGATGTGGGAGGTGAGATCAATGAATACCTAATTATAGATAACCAAACTGGAGAAGAAATCATCACCAACCAAGAGTTGGTATTTTTAGGTCCTTTTGAATTTGGAACAGGTTATAGCTATACCATCATAGCCACCAGCAATACACAGTGTTTAGAACAGTTTAATCAAGCAGTCATAGACTGTGTCGCAACAGCGGTAGAGCTACTGGGTTTTGAAGGTGAAAATACGCCCAAAGGCAACTTATTGAAATGGCAAACAGCCAGTGAAGAAAATAACGAATATTTTAAATTAATGCACTCAACCGATGGACTTCACTTTGAAGAAATCAATCGCCAACGAGGTGCAGGAAATAGTCAAGCAACTTTAAGTTATCAATATTTGGATGTAACAGCTTCTGAAGGACTCAATTATTATCGACTAGATCAAGTAGACAGTGATGGTAAAGAAAGTTCATCTACCATCCTTGTTTTGGAAAACTTGCCCACTGATATTTCTATATTGGATGTTTATCCCAATCCAGCAACGACTTTCTTAAATGTACAATTTGAAAGTTTATTGGATCAACCTACTCAAATGAATGTCTACAATACACAAGGTTCTCTTATCGAAAGTATGCTTATCCAGACCAACAAAGGTCTCAATCAAATCAATTTAGATATTGCTGATTTGATGACAGGTTTATACTTTATTGAGCTTACCAACGACAATACACTCATACAAAGGACTCGATTCGTTAAGAATCCATAGATTATTTTCATTACATTTATTTAAATGCCCTAGTTCTATTTGGAGCTAGGGCTTTTTTATTTTTAGGAGCGAAAGATTGGGTGCTTTGTCGTATTGGAAAGTCTCGCTATCCGCTACTATTGCAAGCCTCTCAAAACCTTTTAGCTATACTCTTGCAATAACGCTACTATCGAGGCTATTTTGCATGGTCTCCACCTCTATCACAAAAAACAAGTAGATATATTTATTGGTAATCAGAAGTTGTGTCCTCAACCAACTAGCCCCGATAGAAGTGGTATTCGTGTCATAGCGTTGGCTTAGAAAAACATTGGCAACACGAATAAGAACGGATAGCGGGACCTTCCGTAACAATGAAAGAGAAACCTTCGCTCCCCAAAAAAATCATAAAAAATCAAAAACTACTATAACTAGCTGATAATAAAATATTTAAAATAAAAATTCAAGTCTTCAAAAATAGAACTAATAAAGGATAGCATTTCATTTTGACCTAAAAAGTAAACTTTTGAATAAATAATCACAAAAACTAAATATAGTATATCATACGCCTTATAATAAAGGATTAAAGCAATATTTATTCAAGTCTTTTTTCACTTTATAGAGTGAAAATTCTTAAAAACAGGACATTTTATCATCACTTTATACACCTTGAAACTACCTAAAAGATTTTTACAAACGCAATAAATATAAAAACCATACATAAAAATCTAAATATCAAAATTTTACACTACAAAATAAAGATTATAAAAAGTTTAATTATTAGACAAGTCGGAAATATTTTTGTTATCAAAGATATTAACCTTAGATTTGTGATATTAAATGTTATAAATCATTTAACATTCTTACCTAAAAACCTCTTTAATGTAGATATAACTCTGCATTATCTATGAATAAAGCAACTTTTTATAATCTTGATTACCTAGTCAAGACTTGCTTGTATTGAATTAAACACACCTTTTTTTTACTTAAAAACCTTTCTGCACTCCTACATTAGTAGTGGGTAAAACTGTATTGTGCTTACTATAAAGCACATAGTCATTTATTACTCTCTAAAAGATAACTATGTACCCAACCATTTTACGTTATTTTAGCTTATTAATTTTGTTAGGTGTCTTTGCTTGCACTTTCAATTTATCAGCAAGTAACCCACCTGATAGCGGTTGTACCGATCCTTGTGCAGCCAACTATGATCCAGCAGCAGAAGTTGATGACGGAAGTTGTGAACCTTATGAAACCAACTGTAATACTGATTGCACACTTGGAGCATTACAAGAATGGGATACAGCCACTTGTAGCTGTATCTTGGCAACTGTTGTTGATGGTTGTATGAATGTAGATGCCTGCAATTATAATCCCAATGCCAACTGCGATGATGGTTCTTGTGATTATGGAATAGAATCTTGTCTCATTCCTTGTGGTGCCGTCTTGGGATGTACCGATGCATCGGCTTGTAACTTTGATCCATTGGCAACTTGTGACGATGGTTCTTGTTCATTACCTGATGGCTGTACAGATGAAAGTGCTTGTAATTATGATCCTACTGCGACCTGTAGTGACTGGTCTTGTTATTATGGAGTAGAGGGTTGCGAAAATCCTTGTACAGATGTATTGGGTTGTACGGATGAAAGTGCTTGTAATTTTAATCCTGTTGCGACTTGTAATGATGGCTCTTGTCTGTTGCCTAATGGTTGTACCTTCCCTGCCGCTTGTAATTATGATCCTACTGCTACTTGTGACGATGGTTCTTGTGAGTTTGGTCCCACTCAATGTGCAGACCCTTGTAATGCAGTATTAGGTTGTACAGATGAGGATGATTGTAATTATAATCCTGCTGCTACTTGTAATGATGATTCTTGTGTGGGTCCTTGTGATACAGGTGGCTGTACCGATCCTTGTGCAGCAAATTATGATCCCGAAGCAACAGAAGATAATGGAAGCTGTGAACCTTATGACAATACTTGTAATACGGATTGTACGTTTGGAGATATAGAACTTTGGGATGCTCATACTTGTTCTTGTGTACCTTATATTATCTCTATACCAGGTTGTATAGATACAGAAGCCTGCAACTATGATCCTACTGCCAGTTGTGATGATGGTTCTTGTACTTACTTCCCTTGTAAACCAGGTTGTACAGATCCTTGCGCTCCAAATTATGATGCTTGGGCAGATGACGATGACGGAAGTTGTGAACCTTATGATATGACTTGTAATACAGATTGTACATTGGGTGCTGTCGAAGTATGGAATGCAGATATGTGTGCTTGTGTTGTTGAAACCGTTTCAATCAATGGATGTACAGATGAGTCTGCTTGTAATTATAATCCTGATGCCAACTGTGATAATGGTTCTTGTAATTTTGGAAACGAGATGTGTGATACACCTTGTAATGCGGTATTGGGTTGTACAGATGAAACGGCTTGTAATTATGATGCAACTGCGACATGTGATGATGGTTCTTGTACGCCTGGACCTTGTAATCCTGGATGTACTGATCCTTGTGCTGCTAACTACGATCCCGATGCCCTTACAGATGATGGAAGTTGTGAGCCTTATGATACCACTTGTAATACCGATTGTACACAAGGTGATATTGCAGAATGGGACATGTTGTCTTGTAGTTGCGTTACAGTTAATGCAAGTATTGCAGGTTGTACCAACGAAAATGCTTGTAACTATAATCCTGATGCCAACTGCAATGATGATTCTTGTGAATTTGGTAATGAAACCTGTGAAAGTCCTTGTGATGCAGTATTGGGTTGTACCGATGAGACCGCTTGCAATTATGATGTAACTGCTACTTGTGATGATGGGTCTTGTATAGATGTCCCTTGTAATGAAGGTTGTACTGATCCTTGTGCGCCTAATTATGATGCGACTGCTTTTACAGATGATGGAAGTTGCGAATCTTATGATATGACTTGTAACACGGATTGTACATTAGGAGCTATTGAAATATGGAGTTCAGATATGTGTGCTTGTGTTGTGGAAACAGCTTCAATCAATGGTTGTACAGACGAAACAGCTTGTAATTACAATACTGATGCCAATTGTAATGATGATTCTTGTACTTATCCTAATGATGTGTGCGAAAATCCTTGTAGTGATATAGCAGGTTGTATGGATGAAACAGCTTGTAATTATGATCCTGATGCTAACTGTAATGATAGTTCTTGTACTTATGCGCCTTGTAATGCTGGTTGTACAGACCCTTGTGCAAGTAACTATAATCCTGATGCAGATGGTGATGATGGCAGTTGTGAACCTTATGATGCCACTTGTAATACAGATTGTACACAGGGAGATATTCAAGAGTGGGATGCCTCCACTTGTAGTTGTATTTCAGTAAGCACAAGTATTGTGGGTTGTATGGATGAAAATGCTTGTAATTATAATCCTGATGCCAATTGTGCTAGTAGTGATTGCCAATATTTAGCAGATTCAGGTCCAGATCAAAGTGTTTGTGGTTTTTCCACAACTTTAGATGCAATAGGTACAGGTGTCTGGTCTACTAACTTTGGATTAGTGAATTTTGAAGATCCTTTGAATGCCCAAACAACTGTAACCGTCGATCAAGCTGGTAGTTATATCTTCTTCTGGACGACGACTCATATGTGTGGCGATACTATCGAAATGACTTCCGATCCTATTACAGTTTTATTCTTTGAACCTCATGAAGCAGATGCTGGTGACGATATTACAGTCTGTGCAGATTCTTATCCTTTATCTGCCAATACTCCAACGACCTTGGCTTCTAGTGGTACTTGGACGGTTGTAGAAGGAAGTGGAACATTCGCTGATGATAACGATCCCACTACTACTGTTTCTGGCTTATCAGAAGGAAATAACACCTTCCAATGGACGGTTGCTGGTCCTTTCTGTCCTACTGTTAGCGATCAAGTTATGATTACCATTTCTTATGATATTGAACCTTTTGCAGGAGAAGATGACAATGCTTGTGGATATTCTTATGGATTACAAGCAACTGATTCTGGAACGTGGTCTGGTAATGGTAATTTCTCTGATGTCAATGATCCCAATGCGACTGTTTCTGTTGGCGAGTTAGGTACTTATACTTTCACTTGGAATGTCTCTGAAGAATGTGGTGGTGGAACAGATCAAGTTACCATTACTTTTGAAGAAGATGATACTCACGCAGAAGCTGGAGCAGATCAAACCATTTGTGGTTTTACGACAACTTTAGAAGCGATCTTGGAAGACCATCATACAGGAATGTGGTTGAGTAATTTTGGAGGGGTCACTTTTGATGATGAAACCGATCCAACTACACAAGTGACCGTCTCTCAACCTGGTAATTATATTTTCTTCTGGACAGAAATTGATGTTTGTGGAAATGAGGAAATGTTTGATACAGATATGGTGACGATTAGTTTTAGTGTACCAAACGCAGCAGATGCAGGAGAGGATGCTGCTATCTGTGAGACTTCTTATGAATTGAGTGCCAATGATGATCTTTTTGATTTAGGAACATCAGGTATGTGGACTGTGGTACAAGGTTCTGGAGAATTTGAAGAAGATGACGAGCCGATCACAATTGTTAGTGGTTTATCACCTGGTATTAATATTTTAGAATGGTCTTTGTTTGGTTTTGTATGCGAAGGTAGTAGCGACCAAATTATTATTACAGTGGCAGAACCTGGTTGTACAGATCCTCATGCTTGTAACTATAATCCTGATGCTGGATGTGAGGATAATGCAACTTGTTTTTATGCACCTTGTGTAGTGGGTTGTACGGATCCTTGTGCTGCTAACTATAATCCTGATGCGGAAGAAGATGATGGAAGTTGTGAAGTTTATGATAAGACTTGTGATGATGGATGTGATTTGACTCATGACTTTTACAGTTACTACACTTGTGATTGTCAATCAACGATTCCTGAATTGGATGATGGATGTAGCTTAACTATTGACTTATTTGATGCAACTAATTGTTTAATTATTCATCAAGCTCCTGATTGTAATGACAACGATGAGTGTACGATAGATTCTTTTGATGAAAGTACTTGTATGTGTATCAATGAACAAGCTGATTGTGGTCCTGGTAGTGTGACAGGTACGGTCTTTTTAGATAGTAATGGTAATAATATGCAAGATGATGGTGAAATCGGGCTGGAAGGCATTATTGTGTTGCTATATGATATGGATGGTAATATTGTTGCTCAAACCATAACTGATTCCAATGGAGATTACTTCTTCTTTGATGTTCCTGAAGGACAATATTATGTGTTATTTGATATTCCTAGTACTTATGTAGCAGTGATTCCAAATGTGGGGAATGATGCTTTTGATAGTGATATTGGAACGGATGGCGCAACGATGTTCTTTAATGTAACAATGGGTGAAGTGATTGCTAACTTAGATGCAGGATTGATGGAAATAGATGTAACACCTTGTGCAGATTTTGCTGCTTCTGCTGATGCAATCTGTAATGAGGATAACTACGAAATTATTTTCTCTTTTATTGGCGGCGGTCCTAATGGTTATATCATCACAGACAATAACACAGGAGTTGAACAAACGACTACCGAAAACTTTATTTTGTATGGTCCATTTGACTTGGGAACAGGTTATGATTACACCATCACTTTAGCAGATGATCCACAATGTTCTGAAAACTATATGCGTTCTGTCGTTGATTGTATATCTACAGCAGTGGAGTTATTAAGTTTTACTGGTTCGGTTGAAAGAAATGGCAACCTCTTAAAATGGACGACTGCAAGTGAAGAAAATAATGAACACTTTAGATTGATGCGTTCTATCAATGGTATTGACTTTGAAGAAATTGCCAAAATTAATGGGGCTGATAATAGCAATATTACATTGAACTATGATTATCTAGATAGAGACACTCCACAAGGGTTGACTTATTACCGATTGGATCAAGTCGATTTTGATGGTAAAGAGACTTCTTCTGAAATTATTACTTTGGATAGAAAGTCTTCTGAAAACCAAGACATCGTGCTTTGGCCCAATCCAACAACGGACTTTATCAATGTTCAATATCATTGTGTAAACGCTATCTCTTCACAAATTTCTATTTATAATACACAAGGTCAATTGGTAAAAGTGATAGAAAAAGATTCGCAACAGGGTCTCAACTATCTCAATATTTTGACTGATGCCTTTACCAATGGGCTTTACTTTGTGGAAATCCGCAATGAAGGACAGTCTATTATACAACGAAGCCGTTTTGTTAAGCGATAAAATCATTTGGGTAATTTAAAAGTATGTAACTCTAAAACGTGGTGTGACAATGTCGCATCACGTTTTTTTATGTTTTCTACACAGCAAAACTGGCTCTAAAGGTTCTATCTTTTTCCAGCTAGACCTGATAGCAGTGGTATTGCTGCTTTGGCTTTGCACCACAAGTCGAAAAGACTTGCGGTATAGCAAGGCAGCAGCAATAAGAACGAATAGCAGGGAGACCCATTGCGATGAAAGAGTAATAACCGTTCTCTCCTAAAAAAATGGAGATTCTGAACTAAAAGCCTAAAAATT
>JAHDBB010000694.1 GCA_020630635.1 Chitinophagales bacterium | reverse complement strand
AATTCTAAAAAATTCTGTTCAAAAAACGGTCACTAAGAAGTTCCGACCACAACCAACTAGCCCCGATAGTAACGGTATAAATGCAACAGATTGGCGTGGGGGTTGTAGTGAGGCTGCATTTATAAGAGTGGATAGCGGGACTTTCCATTACGACGAAGCACAGAAAGTTCGCTCCCAAAAAGAAAAATCAAAAACTGAACTATATACTTTATCCAAACCTATGGAACTTTTTTAGCCTTCTATTAGTTAAGCACATGTTCTTTATCACACAATCAAATATTATGAAACTCCAAGACATTCCCTACCAACAAATTTCCATTGAAGAATTTGAAACAGAATGGAACGCCCTTCTTCAACAAATGGAACAGGCAGCAACCTTTGAAAAACAAGAGGCAATTATATCAAAATTGTATCAAAAACGAGAGGACTTCCTCACTATGTATGAGTTAGCAGGTATTCGATACAGCCAAGATACCCGAAACGAAGAACTTCGTAAAAATAGGGACTACGCCGACGAAGCCTTCCCTCAATACGAGAACTGGGTCAACAACTTTTATATCACCCTCAACAAATCTCCTTTCAAAAAAGAAATTACTGAAAAATGGGGTTCCTATTTATTGGATATATCCAAATTTTCTACAACCAATTTCTCTCCTGATATCATCAAAGAAAGTCAAATAGAGAATAAATTGATGACCCAATATTCGCAGATCAGAGGAAAAGCCAATATCGAATTCAATGGCGAAACCTTCAATTTGTCAGGTATCCGAAAATATACACAAGATAGTGATAGAAAAGTCAGAGAGGCGGCTTTCAAAAAAAGATGGGCATTTTTTGATGAAAGACAAACCGAATTTGACGACCTTTTTGACCAAATGGTAAAAGTCCGCCATCAAATGGCACAAAAACTGGGTTATAAAAACTATGTCGAACTGTCTTATCGTAAAATGTTGAGAATGGACTTTGACGATAAGATGGTTGCCAATTTTAGAAAACAAATAGCCGAAGAGATTGTCCCGATTACTCGACAATTGCGTAAAAGACAAAAAGCCCGACTAGGCTACGACGAACTACAACTGTTCGACCTCAACTTTCAGTTTTTAAGCGGCAACCCCAAACCCAAAGAAGGACAAAAAGGCATCTTGCAACATGCTCAAAAGATGTATCAAGAATTGAGTACAGAAACCCACCGATTCTTTGACTATATGTTAGAATATGGCTTGATGGATGTGATGAGTCGTCCTGGTAAAGAAGATGGCGGCTATGCCTACGAAATCAGCAAATACAAGCACCCTTTTATCTTTGCCAACTTCAATGGCACTTCAAAAGACATAGATGTTTTGACCCATGAAGTAGGACACGCCTTCCAGTATTTTCAATGTCGAGATTATGAGGTCATAGAATATCGTACTTCTAACCATGAATCTTCCGAAATTCATTCTATGGCAATGGAATTATTAGCCTATCCTTGGATGGAAGGTTTTTTCAAAGAAGATACCGAAAAATATTACTACTACCATCTAAGCGACTCCCTCTTTCATCTGCCCTTTGGCTGTGCCATTGACCATTTCCAACACATCATCTATCAAAATCCTGAATATACTCCCGATCAACGAGCAGAAGTTTGGTTACAAATGGAAGAGTTGTATCTACCCGACTATGACAGCAGCCTCACACCCGCTTTAAAAAATGGTCGTTTTTGGCAACATATTCCACACATTTTCGGATTTCCAATGATGTACATTGAGTATATCTTAGCCCAAATATGCGCTTATCAATTTTGGAAAAAAGCAAAGGAAGACAAGAAATCAGCTTGGCAAGATTATTTAAATTTGTGCAATGCTGGAGGGACGAAACCTTTTTTAGAGTTGCTAAAAGTAGCCAACCTACAATCGCCATTTGAAGATGGAACGGTTAAAAACGTAACAGGTATAATTATAGACCATTTAGACAGTATCGACGATAGCCAATTTTAAAACGAAGATCAATTATATATTTTCAATCGGATTGTTAGACAATAAATAAATCAACAATCCGATTGATCTTTTTTTATTGCTCCAAGATATGAAAAGCAAAATACTGCAACATCTTCTCCACTTCTCCAAAATTCTCACCTTCTACATGCACATCCGTCAAACGAGGTAAATGTTGAGCAAAATAGATATGATTATTGGCCATCTCAAAAAGATTACTCGCCAATGTATGAGGATAAGGAAATTGAGAATTGATTTCACTAATGACTCCAGCCACTTTCTCAGATAGTTTGTTATAATTCAAGAAAAAGCCCTCCTTATTCTCTTCATCGACTGCCTTGATATGATACGCCTTACTTCCTTCTGAAATAATAATGCGGTGAAGGACACTTTCATTGACATACTCAATAGAAGGATTTTCTTTAGAAGCCGACACCAACGTCTCAATAATAATTTTAAGTCGCCGTTTAGGATCTTCAATATTCATGGTATTCAGATCAATCAAAAAACTCACCCATTCCCAATACCAAGAGACAAGGTACAACAAAAGCATATGTTTATTCTCAAAATACCGATAAACGGATGCCTCTGTAGATTCCATACACTTCGCCAACTTTTTAAAATTGAAGGCTTCCAAGCCTATTTCGTCAATCAAAAGAATACTATGCTTAATAATCTTTTGTCCTAAAGCCGTCTCTTGTGGGTCTCGCAGATACAACCCACCGTGCAATGATATTTTGATACCTATTGACATAATGCCAGATTCTTTAATATTTTAATATTTCTTTCTTTGAAAAATAGTTGGTGAAAGATCAGAAATAAACTATTCCAAAATGGGACTAAGAGATTTTTTGATTTT
>JAHDBB010000693.1 GCA_020630635.1 Chitinophagales bacterium | reverse complement strand
CTACGAGCTTCTTTTTGCTTAAATTCAAAAGTCACTTTGGGCGCAACTCGGTAATAACTTAAAGGAACTACGTCTGTCGTCACTTCTCCATCCACTTCTGTTGAAATCCGATCATTGGCATAACTAAAGGTTTTACCCTGCACATTAAAGCCAATGCGTTTAAGAAAGGGGACATATTCTTCTGTATACCAATTGTAGTTGATTTCACCTGTTCCTGTCAGTTTTTGAGATTCAAAGGCATACATGGGAGAAAACATATACGAAAAGTTTCGGGCTGGAACGACATTGTTGTAAATCGCTAAACCGCCCATAAATCCATCGAAGGTATTGACTCCTAAAATGGGGGTCAAAAATAGCTGTGAACGATGTGCTTTTTCGATTTTGGGCAAGAGGTGTACACTCATTCCCCCTGATTTTTTGAATAAACCCTCTCGTTTGATGGTATTGTTTCGTCGATTGTATTCAGGTGATTGATTGTCATAGTCTAATACCAGTTTATCATAGTTCATACTGGGAAAAAGGATCTCTTCTTGTCCCATAAATCCATCATACCAAATACGGTGAATTGGCTCATCATCTTTTACAGCAGTCAAAGAAAAAGGACCTTGTATATTGCGTGGATGGTTGCGAACCGTCACCACATCAAATTTATCCTTGCCAATGGTTTCACCTTCCTTTTTACACTTGTACAACCAATAATCTACGGGTTTGCGAGTACCAATCATATCATCGAAAAACCAATCTAAAGGCTTTTTGCTTTCGTCTTCAAAGACCCGTCTGATGTCTTCGGGTTGTGGATGCTTAAACTCATATTGGCGATAGTATTCTTGCATGATTCGATCTAATTCGTCTGTCCCTAAGTAGGCTTCTAAATAGTCGAAAGCTAAAACAGATTTTCCATAAGCGATGCTTCCATAGTTGCTATTGGTAAAAGCACAAGAATGCTCGCCAATGTGTTGGTCGTCTCGTTTTCTTGCTAAAAACTGATAGATAATCTCATAGCCATCTCGGATTTTCTTATCCTCCATTCCTATTCCTTTCATTAAAAAATCGGGAACGCCTTCTAAAAGCGACTCACTTAGTTTTAAGTCGGGATAATGATGTCTGAAATATCGCTGTTCGTAATAGGAGTTGATCCCTTCATCCATCCAAGGATGTACCCGTTCATTAGAGCCTAGTTGACCGTAAAACCAGTTGTGACCGACTTCGTGGACAATGACATTTTCTAAGCCGTATTTATTACCTGAAAGACCGATGACAGTGATGGTGGGATATTCCATGCCAGCACCTGCACTCAAGGCACTTTGTACGGCTGTCACTTGATTGTATGGATACGCCCCTACTTTCGCTGAATAATGCTCAATGGCTCCCTGTAAATAATCGGGACAATCTTTCCACATATTGGCTTCTGAATTGGTAAACATCGCCCAAGCAGTGATTTTTCGCTTGGTATTGGGTAGGGTAAATTCATTTTTGAGTACATGAAATCGTTTATCTGCAAACCAGGCAAAATCGTGTATGTTATCTTGTGTATAATGAAGTGTTTTAAACCCAGAAGCAGATTCAGGAAAAGGATTTTGGGTTTCTGTGAAGGTGTCTATTTTGGCGGTTTCGAGGGCTTTTTCGTTTAAAAACGCTAACTCTTCTTTGGTTTGTAGATCTCCTGTGGCTCCTACTATATAATTTTCAGGTAAAGTGATTTTCACATCAAATGATCCGTACTCGGAGTAAAACTCGCCTTGATCTAAATAGGGCATGGGATGCCAACCCTCTTTGTCATAAACAGCAGGTTTGGGATACCACTGGGTAATTTGATAGGATTGATCGACATGCCCTAATCGAGAATAACTATCAGGAATTTTGACCGTAAAAGGGGTTTCGATTTTAATGGTTTGGTTGGGTTGTAAAGGTTCATTAAGGGTAATTTTACCAATATCTATGTCATCAGAATCTAAACTAAACTCTACCTTTTTGCCTTCTACCTTAAAATCTAATCCGTCGATATTTCCTTTGGTGGAGGGTAAACTATAATGAAATCGAACAGAGCCATTTTCTACCTTTTGTTTGGCGAAAGCCGTCTCTGTGCTTTTAAAGGCATTGGGCCAAAGATGAAAATAAATAACCTCTAATGGATCTGGAGAGTTATTTTGATAGTCTAGTTCTAAAAATGCCTCTAAAATATGGTTGGTGTCATCTAAAGTCACTTCAATACGATAGTCGCATCTTTGTTGCCAGTAGTCTTTTGATTGAGAAAATGCTTGAAAAATGCAACTATTGGCTAGATAGAGTGTCAAAATAGGCAAGAACGAAAACAAAAATTTCATACAGATTTGTTGATAGATTGGTTAAATTTTGTTATATTATGAGTTTATTTAGTACTCTCAATACAACGAATTGAGCGCAAAACCGTTAAATAATAGTGCAAGTAATGAAAAAAAAATTAAATCTATGATAAGAATATACTGTTTACAATAAATTTGGTCGTCAGATTCATTGTTTCTGTTAAAAAATTGGGAAATAGTGAATTTTTATGAAGTGAGAAATGTTTTAGTAGTTGATGTAGGTGACAAGTGATGGTGACTGGTGACTTCCGGTTATTTTAGTCGATAGTCGATAGTCGCAAACGAAAAGGCGAATTATGAGGTTACAGTTTTGGGGCGATGGGACGTTTTAAAAAGGGACGTGAGGGGACGTTTCGGTTCTTGTGTTATTTTTTGTCTATATACAAGATTATTCGATAAAACAGTATCCGCATCCCTTTACGCCACATTCGTCACGCTAACCGAATACTAAGAAGTTGAGTCCTTAACCCAATAGCCCCGATAGGAGTGGTAT
>JAHDBB010000061.1:8103-17875 GCA_020630635.1 Chitinophagales bacterium | reverse complement strand
GGCTTTAGACCACAAGTCAAAAAGACTTGCGGTAGAGGGTCGCTTGGTGATAAGAACGGATAGCAGGGAGACTCGTAACGATGAAAGAAAAACCATTCTCTCCTAGCTAAAAAAAGGAATAGGATTTTTAGGATGATTTTGTGATTAATAGGATTTCAAAAAGTGGAGAGAAACGTCCCTTTCGTCACTAAGAAAACAGAAAATGAAGAGAAACATCCCTTTTCTAAAAGTCACTTTCACTTGTCACCAAAAAAACCATCAGGATAATGTACCAACATTCGCTCACGCATCTTATCCCAAATCATTTGTCGATACGCCTCCATCTGATCAGGTTGATAGTCGTCGGGGTAAAATGGACCATCCCAGTAACAATGAACCGTTCCAGGTGTCAATAAAACCGAATCACCCCGCATCTTATCATGGA
Organism: Chitinophagales bacterium; assembly: GCA_020630635.1. Classification (GTDB taxonomy): domain Bacteria; phylum Bacteroidota; class Bacteroidia; order Chitinophagales; family UBA2359; genus JAHDBB01. The sequence continues at coordinate 17,451 of JAHDBB010000061.1, read as the reverse complement.
TATTGGCAGCCGTACACATCACAATGGGCGCACCCGTCTCCAAACTCAACTTAAATGCCCCTCGCCGAAAAGGTTTCAAAATGTCTGGACCACTATTTCGAGTGCCTTCAGGATACAACAAAAGAGAGTTACCCGACTCGATCACGCCCGTCATAATTTGCAAAACACGCTCACGGTCTCTCCTATCCTCTCGCTTCACAGGAATATGTAAATACTTTAGGGCAAACCCAAATCCAGGATATTTCAAAATCTCGGCTTTGGCTAATAGCTTGGCTTTGGTAGGTGTTTGAACGGAAGAAACAAAGGGGTCTAAATTGGAGTGGTGATTGAAGATGTAAATCATCGGAATGGAGTCATCTATCTTTTCTCGCCCATTGACTTTGAGCCGAATCCCACAAAAAAACAAGGTACAATGACTCACCATTTTTGGAATATGCAAAGCTGCCTCATACTTTCCTATTGCCACCAACAAAAACATAATGGGACAAAGTACAATCATTGAAACAAAGAACATGATCCCGCCCCAAATGGTCCAAAAAAATCGAAAAATATTGAATAAAATCTTTTTCATTTTAAAATTTCAATAAATTTACTACCTGATTTGATATTGTCAAAAAATAATTACAAAATTTGGATAGACGACAACATACTAAAATAGTAAAGGAAGCAGCTTATCATTTGGGCTTCGATTATGTGGGCGTAAGCAAAGCAGACTATTTGGAAGAGGATGCAGCCCATTTAGAAGAATGGCTCAAACGCAACTATCAAGGTCAAATGCATTATATGGCGAATCACTTTGATAAACGTTTAGACCCTCGCAAATTAGTGCCTGGTGCAAAGTCTGTCGTTTCTTTACTATATAATCATTATACGGAAAAAACACAAAAAGATTCGGAAGCCCCCAAAATTTCTAAGTATGCTTATGGACAGGATTATCATTTTGTCATCAAAGCAAAATTAAAAGAATTATTGGAAACGATTCGTGATAAAATTGGCGAGGTGGAAGGTCGTTGTTTTGTGGATTCGGCTCCTGTGATGGAACGAACTTGGGCAGCTAAAAGTGGCTTGGGTTGGGTTGGTAAACACTCGCTCTTGATTAATAAACAAGCAGGTTCTTACTTTTTTTTGGCGGAGTTGATTATTGATTTGGAGATGGAAACGGATGGTCCCATCAAGGATTATTGTGGCACTTGTACTCGCTGTATTGATGCTTGTCCAACGGATGCTATCGTTGAAAATCAAGTCGTCGATGGGAGTAAATGTATCTCCTATTTTACGATTGAATTAAAAGAGTCTATCCCTAATGAAATGAAAGGTAAGTTTGAAAATTGGATGTTTGGTTGTGATATTTGTCAGGAAGTTTGTCCTTGGAATCGCTTTGCTCAACCTCATCAGGAATCTGCCTTCGAGCCGCATCCTGACTTATTAGAAATGTCTCAACGGGATTGGCAAGAATTGACAGAGGAAACTTTTCGGAAAGTATTTAAGAAGTCGGCTGTCAAACGGACTAAGTTTAAAGGATTGACAAGGAATATTGATTTTTTGAAGGAGGAGTGATATAGAATTTATTTGGATTTTTTAGGACTTTACTAGCTTGCAAAATGCGAAAGTTGCATTGTATAGATAGAAGCCGTTTTACAAGTCAAGCAAATATTAAGAATCCAAATTGTAAAAACTATGTCGCCAAGAGATTATGACAGTATCATTAGAGAAAATATCAAAGAACTATACATTCCTCTTATTCGTAAGTTGGTAGGTATAGATTTAAACAAAATCAAAAGTGAGTTATTACCTAAAGATTTGCGTAAAACAGTAGAAAGGGATGTGGATTTTGTTAGAAAAATTATACCCAAAAATCAAAAACCCTACATCCTCCACATTGAATTTCAATCTACCAACTCTCCTGAAATGGTTTGGAGAATGGTAGAATATCGTACTAAATTTACACGAGAATATAAACTTCCAGTGGAACAATATGTCATCTATATTGGAAATAAAAAAATGAATATGGAGTATCAAATCAATGAAAAAGGATTCAACTTCTTTTATCATTTATTGGATATTCGTTCTGTATCTTATAAAGATTTCATCTATTCCAATTCAGCAGAAGAAGTCGTATTTGCTATTTTGACAGACTTTGAAGGTTTTACTCCCAAAGAACTCATTAAACGGATTTTTCTTCGCATAAGGGAACTGGAAAGTGATTCATTGCGTTTCGGAAAATATGTTAATCAGTTGGAAATATTATCAAAAATCCGTAATTTACAGGATATAACCACCAAACAAATAAGTATTATGCCAATAGAATATGATTTAAAAACAGATATTCGTTTCTTGCAAGGAAAGGAACAAGGATTTGATGAAGGAGAGCAAGTCGGGTTGGAAAAAGGTGAGCAAATCGGGTTGGAAAAAGGTGAGCAAATCGGCTTAGAGAAAGGGGCTTATAATCTTTTGAAAGAAGGTATGACCATCAAAAAAGTCGCTCAGTTGATGGGACTCTCTATTTATAAGGTTCGTAAAATTAAAGAGAAAATAGCTAAAGAGACGAACCAATGATACGAATAGTTTATTGTTTTTATTTCTCCGCCAACAATAAATAGTGGTCAAAGAAAAATGCCTTTTTGATATGAATAGTCTTTACTATTTTCATTCCTCGTTTTGTTAACATCTCCTCATATTCTTGTAAATCGTATTGATGGGGATGTAGGATGTCGCCTGGTAGGAGTCGAAAAATATGCTTGAAAAAGGAGTAGTTGTGGGCATCTATGGTGAGTAGTAATTGTCCTTTGGGTTTTAAGGATTCTATTAAATTATCGGTGCTTTTTTGGATGTCTTGGACGTGGTTGATGACGTTCATACAAAATACAATATTGTAAACATTGGAACCTTGATAGTCTTCTAAGGACTTTTCTATAAATTGGGTGTTGGGATAATCATTGATGTTGAAAAGGTGTTTGTATTCGTTGAGTAGTGGGTCTATGGCGACAACTTCTTGGTCTTCTAAAATGGTATAAATGCCTGATGGTCCACATCCTGCATCTAAGACTACATCATCGTTTGATAATTTTAAATTCTCCCCTAATTGAGCTAGTAAATTTTCCCAATAATCTTTTTTCCATTGGGTATAAGTTGCTTGGTCTTTGTTTTTTAAGTATCGCTTCCACCAACGAATTTCTGCCCATTGAGCGATTTTCCAACGAAGACTGCTTGCCATTTTGTTATTTTTTATAGTGACGAGTGGATAGTGGCTGGTGACTTTCGGTTCATTTTGTGATTATTATCCGAAAGTTTGTAAAATGTTGTGTCCTTTCAAAAATAGCCCCGATAGTAGTGGTATGAATGCAATGCGTGGGCTACCTAAAACTTGGCTGCATTCATAAGAACGAATAGCGGGACTTGCCAACCCGACGAAGCACCACAAGTTCGCTCCTAATAAAAAGCATACACTAATTGAACTGCATTCATAATTCACCATTCATAATTAATCATTATGAAGTCTTTTCGCTCCTAAAAAGAAAAAACAATCAGATTCCTAATTTCATAGCAATCTGATTGTTGTTATTTTTTAAAGAGAATTTACCATTCATCCTTAAATTCTATCCGCCTAAACGGTAAATATTGCCGTACACACGATAGAAGCCTCCGCTTGATTCTCGCAATTCATCTACCACAAATTCGGCTCCTTCTGCTCTCAAATTTTTAGGAAATTGGACATTCCAATCTTTTTTGAAACCATCTGAAAGGACTCTTACACGCAATTTAGAACCGACCTTAACACATTTGACAATAATTCCATTTGCATTATTGGTTGCTACTGTCTCAACTACCTCTGTCTGAACGACCTTTACGGCTTTGGGTGCAGCAATTTTGACTGCTTCAGGAACTTTACCTTCTTGCGCTTCCTTGATCGCTGTCTCGCTGGCATCAATGCAAGTAAGGGTCCCATGAGTTGTCACAATATAGAGTTTTTCATTGTGATATTGCATCGAATAAGCCGACCCACAAGTCGTCGCCAACTTCCATAAACGCTTTTCGTCTTTGTCGAAGCAATAAACGTGTGCAGAACTGTCGCCTCCAAAAATAAAGTCGTTATTGGGCGATGAGGCACAAGAATAAACGGCTCTATCGGCTTTCATTTCACCTAAGCGTTTACCCTCATTATCGAATAGCTCTAAATGCGATGAACCTGAACCTGTCAAAACGGTATTTTCCATTCGCCAACCAAATAAAACAGATCCTTTGGTCGCTTGATGCCAATGTTTTTCACCATTTGCACCATTATAACATGTCACACCTCCACTGTGTCCGTGATAAACCTTGCCCTCTTCATCACAACGAACCATCCAACCAGCCGTTCCCTTGCTTTTCTTGGTCCATTGCTCCTCATCTTCGTGATTGATGGTCGTTACATTTCCACTTCTGTCAGATACACCCAACAAACCATTGCTAATGTCCAACCAATAAATATCTATGTTTTCGTTAATCTCGTAAGCGATACGAGCGACTTTACCTGTTAAGTCATAAACGTTGCCATCATCACAACCGACATAAATCCAATCTTGATCCGCAATGATGCATTTTACACCATTCGGCAATTGGTATTGATTGATGACTTGTCCATCATGGTCTAACTTAAAAACTCGTCCTGCTTCATTTCCTACCCAACAATGATCGTCATCTATGTAAATTCCAAAAGCTGCTGACCCCGAATCAAATTTCCATAAAACAGGTGCGCTTTTTTGTGGCTTGGATGGTTTTCTTGAAGAACTTCCACCGCCTCCACCCGAAGGAATAGATCGTCTAGAAATGGCTCGTTTTTTTCTAACACCCATTACTGCGTCTGCATAGCCTTTTTTCTTTTTGGCGTTGATTTTTTTATTGGCTTCTTTTTCGGCAGCCTCTTCAGAAGCAAACTCTTTTTCTGATTTGGTTCCATCGGTTCCGATCCGTCCATATCGGATTTTGAGTTTTTTGCCATCGACGATGACTTCGTAAAATTTGTGTGCGCCAACGGCTTGAGATAATTCTAAATAAGTACGTTTCATAGAGTATGAGTTTTTGATGATTAAATGTTTTCTTCTAAAATTCTTGATTGTTGCTTTAAAGTCCCTCCATATTTTTTAAGTTTCTTTTGTAGTCGTATATATTTTGTATTTCGCAAATCGGGTGCATTTACTTTAGTCAATACAATTCTCGCATTGATTTTACAGTCCTTTACATTTTCATATAAATCATCTATAGACTTGTCTAATTGCTCAATTGCTTTGATTAAATCACTTCCTTTGAGTTCGATAAAGTAGCAAATTGGTTCTTCGTTATTGATAAGTAAAAAATCACATTGCTTGCCTTGTTTTTGTGATAAGATACATTCATCTACATGGTATTTGCAAAAGTATTTTCGACTTTTATTGATACCTTTGTATTGGCTTTTGCTTACATTTTTCCCTTTCACTTGGTCATCTTTAATGACAATTGTGCTATGATTAATAAACTCCAAACAGTCTTTCTTGTCTGGAAACCTTTCACAAAAGCATTCACTCTTTTTAGATATTTGTTTTCCTTTTTTCTTAGTCTTCTTGTTCATAGATTTGGTCAAATGCTTGGTTAATAATTCTTGAAGCGGAATCTAATGCTTCATTTTGAATCAAGCCCAATTCTTCATCTATGATATTTTCTAAGCGACCATCTTGGACAAAAAAGGCTTTGAAATTTTCTAATTTTAACCACAGTCGTTTATCAATAATTTCAGCAATTTCTTTGGGTTTATCCTTCCCTACTTTTGCAGCATATAAAAGGTTATTTAAAGAAGCTAAAATATAGGGACTGTGTGTTGTAATGACCATTTGATTTTCTGGCGTTGTATTGTAAAACAGTGCCATCAAATCTATTATACTTTTTTGGGCTTCTGGATATAAATGTGCTTCGGGTTCTTCAACAAACAGAAAGGTTTGACGCTTTTCTAAAATTTCCATAAACAACAAATTCAATATCCAAATGGCTTCTTGTTGTCCAGAGGAAGCATAGTTGAGTTTGACGTATTTTTCGTCATCAATGTATAAACGCTGTTCTCTTCCTTCTTGTCTATATTTTCCTTTCAAAATGGTATTGATAATTTCTTCTGCAAAAGCGACTCTTTCTTTGTCAATTTTTAAATCTGTTAGATATTCTTTTTCCTCAACAATTTCTGAAAGGCTTTTATTAAAGTATTTTTTATTTTCTGAAATCTCATTTACAAAACCTTGCATCAAACCATCCAAGTTACTTTTATCAACAAATAATTCATCTGCTAAAGTTGAGATAAGACTGCGTCCTGCTGGAATGAATACCGAAACGTTAAAACCATTTAATAATCTGAAAATGGATAAATACGAATAACGTTTTAGCTCTTCATTTGGTCCTTTTGTAACAAAGTTTTTTATAGGAAAATTGGGGGTTAATTTACTTTCTTTATCTTGAGACAAGATATAATCAATAATACCATTTATTTCTTCTAGAAAATCTTTACTAAAATTTGTTTCAATATATTTTGTATTCTTTGCTTGATTAATTTGGATAAAAATACCTTCTTGATAATAATATTCCAATGTAAAATCATATAAATGAGAGGTTGTTCCCCAAACTTCTAAAAATTTTTGTCTAATAATTTTTTCTAATGACTTAGTACCTGTTTCTTCAAGAACACCTAAAATATAATTCGCAAAATCTAAATCCAAAGATCTAAAAAAATAAATCGCCTTACTCACTGTACTTTTCCCACTTGCTTGCGGACCAATCAATACCAAAAATTGAGGAATTTCCAATTCCAAATCCTTAATCGGACCAAAGTTTTTTATAATTAATTTTTGCTGAAACATAACCCAAAGTCAAAAAATCACATAAAAAATTTTACTGTTCAAATCAAAACAGAAAAAGAAGCGTTGGCTTGCTAAATTTCGGTAGCGGGGCGATAGCTTGAAGCGCAGCACATTAAATTTAGCGAGATTTTTGGAAACTTTTCATCGACTGGAAAAGTTTCGCCCGTCTGGCGAAGACAAGGAAAAGAGCAGTCAAAACACACACAAGATGATTTGCAAATCACCAAGCAGAAATCTTAAACCTTCGTCTTCTCTGCATCCGCCAAAAACTTCGCCAATCCAATATCGGTCAAAGGATGATTCAACAAGCCCATAATCGACTTCAACGGACACGTCACCACATCTGCGCCCAACTCAAATGAGCGAACAATGTGCAAAGGATTCCGAATCGAAGCCGCCAAGATTTCTGTCATAATACCATAATTCGCATAAATCTCCACAAGTTGCCCCACCAATGCCATGCCATCCCAATTGGTATCGTCAATGCGACCAATAAAAGGTGATACGTAAGTCGCTCCTGCTTTAGCTGCCAAAATCGCTTGTCCAGCCGAAAATACCAATGTACAATTCGTCCGAATGCCTATATCTGAAAAATGCTTCAATGCCTTCACACCATCCTTAATCATTGGCACTTTCACCACAATATTATCTGCAATCTTTGCCAACTTTTTGCCTTCCTCCACAATATCCTCAAAGCTGGTTGAAAATACTTCCGCACTCACATCTCCTTCCACCAAATCACAAATATCTTTGTATCGTTGGATGATTGCGTCCTCGCCTTTTATGCCCTCTCTCGCCATCAAGGAAGGGTTGGTGGTCACTCCATCCAAAATCCCCAAATCTACTGCTTCTTTAATATCAGATAAATTTGCTGTATCAATAAAAAATTTCATAGTTATTCGTTGTATTTTTGTGGTGCAAAGATACGGTTAAAAGTCCATAGTTTCGGTTTAGTTCTGTTTTTTTTAGGAGCGAAAAGACTTCATAATGGTGAATGATTAATTATGAATGCAGTTCAATTAGTGTACGCTTTTTATTAGGAGCGAACTTGTGGTGCTTCGTCGCAATGGAAAGTCCCGCTATCCGTTCTTATTCGTGTTGCCAACGTTTTTCTAAGCCAACGCTTCCCACGAATACCACTGCTATCGGGGCTAGTTGGTGGAGGATAGGATTTCTTAGTGCCAGAAGTTGTGACGAAGGGACGATGGGACGTAAAGGGGACGCTAATTTTTAATAGGAAAAATCTCTTTATCTTTGATAGAAATATAATTGTCCCATCATCCGCAAACGTCCTGTCGTCCCAAAGCCAAGAAATGAACCGAAAACGTCCCCTTACGTCCCTTATTAAAACGTCCCGTCGTCCCCAAACTACAACCTGAACCAAAAGCTACCAGTCACTCGTCACCAACAACCATATGAAAATCATCTTTCCTGTAATCAATGACCTCAACTACGACCAACGCATGCAACGCATCTGTACGACCCTCACAAATGCAGGATATGATGTCACGCTCATTGGTCGAGAACTCCCCGACTCCCAGCCTTTAAGCCCTCGCCCTTATCAACAAATTCGCCTAAAGTTACCCGTTCACAAAGGAAAACTGTTTTATCTTCATTACAATTGGAAGTTACTCAATTTTCTAGCACAAAATGATTTTGATATTATTGGGTCGGTGGATTTAGATACTTTAGTGTCTGCTTATTATGTCGCTAAACAGCAAAAGAAGCCTCTTGTCTTTGATGCTCATGAGTATTTTTCAGAAGTGCCAGAGGTCGTCAATCGCCCAAAGGTTAAATGGGTTTGGGAGCAAATCGAAAATAGGATTTTCCCAAAATTGAAATATGCTTATACCGTCAATGAATCCTTAGCCAATCTCTTTGAAGAAAAATATGGAACACCTTTTTTATCTATCCGAAATGCTACGGTCTTAGAAGAAAAAAACTTTCCAGACACACCACAAGATTACATTCTTTATCAAGGAGCTGTCAATGTAGGAAGAGGCTTAGAGCAAATGATTGAAGCGATGCAATATTTGGATACAAAGCTGATTATTTGTGGGAAAGGCGATGTATTTGAGGATTGCCAAAACTTGGTAAAAAGGCTCAACTTAGAAGATAAAATCACTTTTAAAGGTTTTGTCGCTCCCGAAAAACTAAAGGACATCACTCTCAACGCCAAATTAGGGATCAATTTATTAGAAAATCGAGGACAAAGTTATTATTATTCCCTTGCCAATCGTTTTTTTGATTATCTACACAATGGAGTCCCTCAACTATGTAGCAACTTTCCAGAGTATCAACGGCTCAATCAACAATATGATGTCGCTCTTTTATTAGATAATTTGGAAACTCAAACAATAGTCGATACGGTTACTCAAATTTTGAAAGATGATATTTTATATAATAGACTCCGACAAAATTGTTTGAAAGCAAGATTAAAACTCAATTGGCAGGAAGAAGAAAAAAAACTTCTGGCTTTATTTGAGAGGATTGT
>JAHDBB010000061.1:0-8003 GCA_020630635.1 Chitinophagales bacterium | reverse complement strand
GGGACGTAAAGGGACGTTATTTTTTCAATAGTGACGAAAGGGACGACGGGACGTAAAGGGACGTTTTTTTTTTATCGAAAAACCTTGTATTATGCTATCGTCTTCAAATCACGAAATGAACCAAAATCGTCCCATCGTCCCAAAACCACGAAATGAACTGAAATTGTCCCACCGTCCCACCGTCCCACCGTCCCATCGTCCCAAATAAAAAACACATTATGACCTTACAAAATATACAGCTTCTTTACCAAGAACAACTCACAAAACTTTATCCTATTTCAGAGATTGACTCTATCTTTTATTTAGTCGCTGAAAAGTTGTTGAAACTAGATAAAATTCATTTAAAATTGGCTAAAGATGAGGCTTTGGAAGAGCAACAGATACAAGAATTTCAAAAGGTTTTGGATGGATTAAAAACGAGCAAACCTGTTCAATATATCTTGGAAGAGGCTTGGTTTTATGATCTTTGTTTGTTTGTCAATGAACATGTATTAATCCCTCGTTTTGAGACAGAGGAACTGGTACAATGGATTTTGGAAATAAGCCCTAAAAATGAGGTCAAACATATTTTGGATATTGGGACGGGAAGTGGGTGTATTCCGTTGGCTTTGAAATATAACTTGCTACAAGCGAAAGTATTTGGGATGGATGTGAGTGAAAAGGCATTGGAAGTGGCTCGAAAAAATGGGGTCAAAATGGGCTTGAAAGTCGAATGGATTTTGCAGGATATTTTAAAAATGGATGCTTGGAATAAAACGACTGACTTGGATATTATCGTTAGTAATCCACCATATATTCCTTTGGAAGAAAAAAACTTGATGCGAAGCAATGTATTGGATTTTGAGCCGCATTTAGCTCTATTTGTTGAAAATAATAATCCACTCATTTTTTATGAATGTATCACTGATTTTGCTTTGAAATATTTGAAAAAGGATGGCTTCTTATTTTTTGAAACGAATGAATTTAATGCTCAAAGAGTTAAAGTGATGTTGGAAGATAGAGGGTTTTCTAAGGTTGTTGTTCGTAAGGATATGAGTGGGAAGGAACGGATGGTTTTAGCTAGTCGATAGTCAATAGTCGATAGTCAATAGTCAATAGTCGATAGTCAATAGTCAATAGTCAATAGTCGCATACGAGTTTTTAAAACAAACAAATAGTTTTACTCAATTCTTTAGGATTGAGATACACGAGATTATTACTGGTCCTAAGAAATCCTGACCAAAACCAACTAGCCCCGATAGTAGTGGTATTCGTGTGAAGCGTTGGCTTAGAAAAACAAAGCAACACGAATAAGAACGGATAGCGGGACTTTCTATGACAACGAAGCTACCAAAAGTTCGCTCCTCATAAAAAACACAAACTGAACTGCATTCATAATTCATCATTTACAATTTACCATGAGCAACTAATCTGGCAAGTATTTGAGCAAAAAGTCGATTTGGTTTTGTCCCATAATTTTGTGAATCTCCGTCTCTGTAAAACCTTCTTTGAGCAATGCCTCTGTCAATACGACCAATTGAGCCGCATTGAAGTAGGTCTTGACACTTCCATCAAAATCAGAACCTAAACAAACATGGTCAATACCTACTAAATTGGCTGTATAACGCATCGCTTTGGCAATGGCAGAGGGCTGAATGCTCCCAACGGCTCCTGCCCAAAAACCGATACCAATCATCCCACCTTTATTGGCAATCATTTTGAGTTCTGCATCTGATAAATTGCGTTTACTGTTGTGGGTTCCTTTTACTCCTGTATGGGAAACAACGACTGGACGAGTCGCTATTTTCATCACCTCTCTGATGAGCTTTGGCGAGGCATGGGCCAAGTCAATGAGAATCTTTTTTTCTTCCATTTTCTTTATAACTTGCTTGCCAAAATCTGTGAGTCCTCCTTTCTTTGTTCCTGCTGATGAGCCGCCCACTTCATTGTCAAAAAAGTGAACCAAACCGTACATGCGATAGCCTTCGTTGTATAAACGCTCTACATTTTCCAACTTGCCTTCTAACGCATGTAAGCCTTCGATAGACAACATTCCAGCAACTTGATTGTTATTAGATTTTCGGGCATTCAGAAAGTTTTGTAAGTCGCTGCGAGTCCGAACAATTTTGAGTTGCCCATTCGATTTTTTCTCGGCTTTGTGGAGTAATTCACTTTGATACACCGCCCGTTCACAGAGACTACTCCACGTTTTGGGATGCCAACGATTGCCCATGGCCAAAAGGGTGATATTGTCTGTACCATCAGAATTACTATTATAATTTTGCCCTCTTGGTGTTTTGATAACTGCATCGAAAACTTGTAAAGTGACATTCCCTTCTAAAAGTTTGGGAAGATCGACATGTCCATGTTTGGAACGCTTCAAAATATTGCGGTCCCAAAGCAAATTGTCGGAATGCCAATCGGCAATATTGAGGGTTTGATGGAGTTTTTGGGCTTTTTCAGATATTTTGGGAAGTTCGGTCAAAGTTGATTGGTTCATTTGTTTATCGACTATCTTACCTGCAAAAAAGAAGAAAATGATGCCTCCAACGAGTAAAAGAAATAAGAAAGCAAATAAGAGTCTTTTGAGCCATTTCATAGGTAAAATTTTACATTAATCTAACATAGGACTAATCAACCATATTTCCAAATGTACGTATAATAAAATTTAACAAAAAAGATTGTCTTTACGCTGTCATTTTCACCTATATATACGTCAAAAATCACAAATATATTGTACATTTGAATGCAATTTTATCTGCTATGAAATCAGTTATCTACTATTTTTTTTTCTCCTTATTTTTAACCCTTCAAGTAGTGGCACAGTCCGACTACCAACGTATTCGTATTTACACCAATGAGCAAAATTTTCATGATTTGATGGAGTTGGGTATTGACTTGGATCATGTAAAACTTACTAAAAACTCCTATATCGACCATGATTTCTCGCCTTATGAGGTTAATCTCATACAAAATTCAGGTCTAAATTATGAAGTGTTATACGCTAATGCTTCCGACTATTATCATCAATTGCGAACGCAAGCAGATCTTTATAAAGCAGCCAGTACGACTACGCCTTCTTGTCAAAATACAGAACCTTACTTACAATTTAAGCAACCCGAAGATTTTATAATGGGAGAAATGGGTGGCTTTTTTAGCTATGAAGAGATGTTGGAACATTTGGATAATATGCATGAAAAGTATCCTGATATTGTTTCTGAAAAGCAACCGATTAACGATTTTTTGACCTATGAAAATCGACCTATTCATCATGTCGTTTTGACGATGCCCAATGAGACAGAAAATAAGAAGCAGATTCTTTATACAGCTTTGCACCATGCAAGAGAGGCGATTTCATTGTCGCAGCTTATCTACTTTATGTATTATATCTTAGAAAATTATCAGGAAGATAATAGCATCAAATATTTATTGAAAAATTATGAGCTACATTTTGTGCCTTGTATCAATCCTGATGGCTACGTTCATAACAATATAATTTATCTCGGTGACGATGCAACGGAACCTAGTGGAAACTTTGGGTTTTGGCGAAAAAATAAACGAGACAATAATGACAATGATGACTTTGATTCAGACTTAGATGGAGTTGATTTGAATCGCAACTATGGCTATCATTGGGCGTATGATGACTTTGGTTCTTCGCCTTCTATTGCCTCCGAATTGTATCGAGGTCCGTCTGCTTTTTCTGAACCTGAAACGCAAGCTATGCGATGGCTTTGTGAACAAAATGAGTTTTATTTAGCCCTCAATTATCATTCTTATGGTAGCTATGTTATTCATCCTTGGGGTTATGAAGTTGACTTACTAACCAACGATCATTTTATCTTTCAAACGCTGGGCGAAGCCTTGACACACCACAATCATTATCATACGGGTCTGGCTTATGAAACCATTGGGTATGTCGCCAATGGCAATAGTGATGACTGGATGTATGGTGAAGAGTCAGACAAGCCTAAAATATTTGCGTTTAGTCCTGAAGTGGGAACAACGCTAGATGGTTTTTATCCAGAAGAAGATCAAATCGTTGCACTTTGCCAAATGAATGTTTTACAAAATCTCAATGCTTTGCGAGTGTTGGATAGCTATGGTCAAGTCGAAGAAATTTCTGAATCTACTTTTACAAAAACCAATGGTAGCTTACAATTTAAAACCAAGCAACATGGTTTAGAAAGTGGTGATTTTACGATTAATGTTACTTCTCTTTCTCCCCAATTAACTATTGATAATTCTTTTACTACACCCATTTTGGAAACAGGTCAATTTGTTTTAGATTCTCTCGTTTATACCTTAGACGAAACCGTAGCCTATGGGCAAGAAATATTTTTTCTTGTAGAAATCGACAATGGCAATTATACCATTAGCGATACACTTTCTAAGGTATGTCAATGGGCGGAAGCAACACTCACTTTGCTTCATGAAAATGCCTGTGATGATCTCAACTTATGGGATAACAATGGTTGGGGTTTAACGACCTTAGAATATCATTCTGAAAGTGCTTCTTTGACGGATTCGCCTTCGGGCAATTATGAAAACAACACGTATTCTGAAATTATTTTAAACGATACACTTGACTTGAGTTTGGCGATTTTTGCAGAACTGGACTTTTGGGCAAAATGGGATTTAGAGCCTTATTATGATTATGTCCAAGTGATTGCGACCAATATTGAGACCAATGCTCAAACCAGTCTTTGTGGAAATTACACCCACCTTCTTTCCAGTATTGGCAATGAGCCGATTTATCATGATACGCAAGAGGATTGGGTACAAGAACAGATTTCTTTAAATGACTTTTTGGGTGAAAAAATCCAACTCAAATTTGTTTTACAATCTGATGATTTTATCGTTTATGATGGCTTCTATTTAGATGATGTAGCCATAAATGTTTTACAACCACCCATTGATAGTATTATCATTGCTACAGATCCCGTCAATCTCTCCAGCGTTTATTCTCCTTTGTTTCAAGTGGGAGCTGCGTATCCCAATCCAGCCAATGGTGCATTTACGTTTTCTTATCAATTACACCCATCACAAGAAGCGGCTTTATATTTTGTCAATGAGGTAGGAAAAGTAATTTCTCAACAACCTATAAATGCAACACAAAATCAATTGACACTTTCGACCAAAGACTTGGCAAGTGGCATTTATTTCTACTATCTCCAATCGGCTAAAGGACGTTCCAATGTTCAAAAAGTAGTGGTTCATTAAGAGTGACAAGTGAGAGTGACTGGTGACTTTTCTTTTGAGTGACAAGTACAGGTGACAGGTGACTTTGGTTTATTTCGTGAATTTTAGCATATAATCCGCAATCCTATTAATTCCCAAAAATCCAATAATTCTATTCATCTATTTGCTCAAAGAATGCTAATAGAGAAGCGAAGGGTTTTTCTTTCATCGTTGCGTCTGGTCCCGCTATCCGTTCCTATCACCCTTGTAGAGCAAATTCATGAATTTGCTCTACAAGGGTGATACCACTACTATCGGGGCTAGTTGGTTGTGGATACAACTTCTTAGTACCAGTCTTTTATTTATTGGATAGCTTTATCCTGAAGAATAAAGCAAAACCTATCATCTTTCATAAACGTTGAGACTGCAACGATCTAGCCCCGATAGTAGTGGTATTCGTGTAGAAGCGTTGGCTTCCTAAAACGTTGGCAACACGAATGAGAACGGATAGCGGGACTTTCCAGTACGACGAAGCACCAAAAGTTCGCTCCTAAAAAATCACAAATCAAACTATACGATAGGCTCTCGACTCTTAAAACCTACCTCTTAATTTTTCGACATTACTCGCTCAAATCCTCCGTATTTTCAACAAAAACATAGATTTTTTAAAAATTCTTGGAAAAAACCAATAAATTTTAGATTTTTACTAAGTGTAGATTATACACACAACGAGCATTTACAATGAATATAAAATAATAATATATGTACAAAACTTATCTATTTTCAAGGTTAGGTTTATTCCTTCTAGCCCTATTCCTAACCAGCCTTAATGTTCTTGCTCAACGGACGATTACAGGAACCATTACGGACAATAATGGGGATGGATTGCCAGGAGCAAGTGTCACCCTCAAAGGTACAACAAATGGGACGATCACCGATTTTGACGGAAAATATCGGCTTGAAGTTCCAGAAGAAGGCGGTATATTGGTTTATTCCTTTATTGGATTTTTGACCCAAGAAAAAGAAATTACAGGTGCTAATGTAATGAATTTGGTGATGGGGGAAGATACCGAAGTATTAGAGGAAGTCGTCGTTATCGGATATGGAGCTGTCAAAAAAGATGACCTTACGGGTTCTGTCGGCGTGGTCGATACCGAAGATTTTAATCAAGGGCAAAATGCCTCTCCAGAACAATTAATAACGGGAAAACTACCAGGAATCCAAGTGACACCTGGTGGCGGAATACCTGGAGGAGCCAGTACGATTAGGATTCGAGGAGGAGCGTCCTTATCTGCCAATAATGATCCATTGATTATCATTGATGGTCTCCCAATGGAAAAAGCTGTTGCTGGTTCTGGTAACATCCTTAATACGATCAACCCCAATGATATTGAATCCTTTACAGTGTTAAAAGATGCCTCTGCGACAGCCATTTATGGTTCAAGAGCTTCCAATGGTGTAATTATTATCACAACTAAAGATGGTGGCAAAAAGTTAAAAGTCAATCTTACAACCAACTTTGGAGTTGCCCAAATCCCTCAATTAATTGAACCTTTAAATGCCACAGAATTTAGAACTTTGGTGGAGGAAATTGGAACCAATAATCAAATTGCTCTTTTGGGTGATACACTTACCAATACCAATTGGCAAGAAGCCATCTTTCAAACGGCTTATGGAAATGATAATAGTTTAAGTGTTTCTGGACGTGTTGGAAAAGTTTTGCCCTTTAGAGTTTCGGGCGGTTATACCAACTTAAATGGAATCCTTAAAACCTCCAATATGGAAAGAATGACAGGTTCTTTACGTCTATCTCCTACCCTTTTAAATGATAACTTGAAAGTCAATGTCAATGCGAAAGTATCACAAGTCAACAATCGTTTTGCTGATCCTGGAGCCATTGCGACTGCCATCCAAATGGACCCGACTCAACCGATTTACAACAGTGATTCAGATGCTTATGGTGGTTATTTTGAGTGGTTGGATAACAATGGAAGACCCGTTGTTTTAGCACCCCGAAACCCTTTAGCCATGCTCGAATTAAAAGAAGATTTGAGTACGGTTAATCGCTTTATCGGAAATGTCCAATTAGATTATAAACTTCCTTTTTTCCCTCGATTGAGTGCCAATTTAAATATAGGAACAGATCGGCAAGAAGGTAATGGAACGGTCTTTGTAGATACAACAGCAGCTTTATCATTTTACAATGGAACAGGAGGAACAGATAATGAATACAGTGAAACAAGAACCAATGATTTATTGGATTTTTATTTGAAATATGACCAACCAATAGGAGAAAATAACAGTTTGGATTTTACAGCAGGTTATTCTTATCAAGACTTTTTTGTTGAAAATCAATTCATCAATCGAGATGTGAAAAACATTGAAACGGATACGACGGACTTTAAAGGCGACTACGTTTTAGTTTCTTTCTTTGGACGTTTGAATTATAATATTGCTGATAAGTACTTGTTGACCGCTACTTTGCGACAAGATGGAACGTCTCGTTTTAGCAAAGAAAATCGTTGGGGACTTTTTCCAGCCGCTGCTTTTGCTTGGAATATTGCGAGAGAAAACTTTCTGAAAGAATCCAATACTTTAACAACCTTGAAATTGCGTGTAGGTTATGGCGTTACAGGACAACAAGATGTTGGAGGTTTTTATGATTACTTAGCGAGATATACATCCAGTCGCCCTGATGCCTACTACCAATTTGGTGATGAGTTTGTTCCAACGCTTAGACCCGAAGGCTATGATGCCAATTTGAAATGGGAAGAAACCACGACCTATAATTTTGGATTAGACTACGGATTTGTAAGAGATAGAATTAGTGGTTCATTGGATTT